>PMJA01000196.1:352-4349 GCA_003158415.1 Methylobacter sp. | reverse complement strand
GGTATTTATTGCGAGTTACCTAACGGCGTATTAATCAGGATTTCAATGGCGGGATAACGCCCTTTGCCGTCGGTTCGTTTAATTAATTGCTGGGCGATAATACCCTTTAAATTCAGAGATAAGTCCATCAATAACTGATCGCGCATTTCATCCGGGAAAAAATGCAAAATACGGTCTAACGCTTGGTCAGCATTGTTTGCATGCAGTGTCGACAGACATAGATGCCCTGTTTCAGCAAAAATAATCGCATTCTCCATGGTTTCCCGAGACCTGATTTCACCAATCAAAATCACATCCGGCGCCTGACGCAACGCGTTTTTTAACGCCACGTCATAAGATTTGGTATCAATCCCCACTTCTCGCTGAGTGATAATGCAGCCCAAGTGCGGGTGCTGGAACTCTATCGGATCCTCTATGGTAATAATGTGACCGCTACTGTTTTGGTTCCTGTGTTTGATCAATGCCGCTAATGAGGTTGATTTTCCGGTGCCCGTGCCGCCCACAAAGAGAATGAGGCCGCGCTTTTCCATAATTAATTCTTTTAAGATAGGCGGCAAATGCAAATCATCTGCATCCGGTATATTGCTTTCAATCCTGCGCAACACCATGCCGACGCAATCGCGCTGGGTAAAAGCGCTGACTCGAAACCGCCCCAGCCCCGCTACATTAATGGCAAACTGACACTCATTAGTCTCTTCAAACTCATCTTTTTGCCGCTGAGTCATAATGCTCTGCGCAATCTTTAATGTTTCATCAGCTGTCAGCAGTGTTTTGGAAACCTCTATCAAGGCGCCGTCAACTTTTAGGGTCGGCGCCCTTTCTGCGGTTATAAATAAATCCGACGCTTTTTTTTGCACCATGAGTGCAAGTAGCTCATTAAAATCCATACCACCTCCTAATGGAACAAGTCTTTATTAACCGCTTTAACTGCGGCTGTTTTTGAGGTAATCGAACCTTTATCAACCAGCTCTTTCAGGCTTTGATCCAGTGTTTGCATACCGTCCCTGCGTCCCGTTTGAATCGCGGAATACATTTGCGCAACTTTGGCTTCCCGAATCAGGTTCCTGATAGCCGATGTGCCGACCATGATTTCATGCGCGGCAATACGGCCGCCGCCAATTTTCTTCATGAGTGTTTGCGAAATAACAGCCTGTAATGATTCGGATAACATAGACCGTATCATGTCTTTTTCTGCGGCAGGAAATACATCAATAATACGGTCGATGGTTTTAGCGGCGGAGGTCGTATGCAATGTGCCAAAAACAAGGTGACCCGTTTCCGCCGCAGTCAATGCCAAGCGGATAGTTTCCAGATCACGCATCTCTCCCACGATAATAACATCGGGATCCTCGCGTAGCGCTGAGCGTAACGCTTCATTAAATCCATGCGTATCACGATGAACCTCGCGCTGGTTAATTAAGCACTTCTGACTTTCATGAATAAATTCGATAGGGTCTTCAACGGTGAGTATATGCGCATAATCATTACAATTAATATGATTAATCATTGCCGCCAGCGTAGTTGATTTACCAGAACCCGTGGGGCCTGTCACTAAAACCAGACCGCGCGGCTTTCTAGTAATTTCTTCAAAAAACTTGGGGGCGCCCAATTCCTCCAAAGACAATACCTTGGCGGGAATGGTTCTAAAAATTCCTCATAATCACGACGCTGTTTATCATTCATTATGTCGTAAATCAACGAATGTACCGCCTTGTGATCCAGTACCGGAACATTGATACGTCGAATATCCCCGTCAACTCGAATCATGGGGGGCAGGCCTGCCGATAAATGTAAATCCGACGCGCCATTTTTAACTGAAAAAGATAATAACTCGGTAATATCCATAAAGATCCTCTCGTATAGGGGAAATAAAAACGACTAAACCTTTATACCATAGATCAACGCTTGGATTTTTTAAACCAGTATTGTTTAATAATGGCTACACTTCCCAAACTATTTCTTGAACAGCATGATAGCCGACCGACTTAAAAGCATATTGACACAAATCAGGCTGGCTGAAACGGCCTATAACCGCAAACCGGGTTCCGTCTTATTATTGGCGGTGAGCAAAACAAAACCGGCTGCCGATATTGTTGCGGCCTATCGGGCCGGACAACGCCATTTTGGCGAAAGTTATAGTCAGGAGGCGCTGAAAAAACAACGGGAGTTGGGGGCTTTTGATATTACCTGGCATTTCATCGGCCCTGTCCAGTCCAATAAAACTAAAGCGCTCGCCTCGCATTTTGACTGGGTACATAGTGTGGATAGCTTAAAAATAGCCCAACGCCTCAGCGACCAACGCCCCAGCACACACCCGCCGTTAAATATTTGCCTGCAAGTTAACGTCAGCGACGAGCAGAGCAAATCAGGAATTTCTTTAAGTGAATTGCCGCAACTGTGTGAAAAAGTGGCCGTGTTGCCCAACATAAGGCTGCGGGGCGTGATGGCGATTCCTATGCCCGAAGAGAATTTTGAATTGCAGCGACACCCTTATAAAGCGCTTTATAAGGCTGTTTCAAGACTGGGGTATCTCAGGCTGGATACTTTGTCATTTGGCATGAGCGGGGATTTAAACGCCGCGATTGCGGAGGGTTCTACTATTGTCCGAATAGGTGCCGCATTGTTTGGGGGGCGGGAATAAGTCATTAGCACCAAGCGCTTTTCCTTGCGACAAAGCAATGGGCGTCAAGTACGGACATGATTTCTTCACATTCGATGATATTTTTAGGATTCTCTAAAATATAATCGGCTAAAGCGGTAATGGCATGCCAATTCGACCGGTCATTGATAAAATTGAATGCCTCTAAAAATAACCCTGATAGTTTCTTTTCCCGTTGCTCCCGGCTGACGGTATGACAGTCCAGGTATTCGTTGATAGTCTCTAAATCAGAAGCGCCGCCATAATGATGCAGGGCATTCAGATTGACCAGGCGTGGATTAATCGGCTCATCGTCACGCCCGGCTACATAATTGGCCTCCGCCAGGGGGCCCACCAGAAAATTGATTATATCTGCGTCAAAAGCGCGATGATAGGCCTGTTTCTGTGTTGAAGAAAAGCCGCTGACGGTGTCATCAACCGAGGATGGCAGGGTATGAATCAAACGACCGCCTACTATTTTAGTAAGACAGTTATTACAACTATCATAAGATTTGCATAAACAGTCTGTCGATTGAAAGTTACTGTTCAGATCGTTAATAAAAATCTGAAAAAATACCGGCGGCAGTTGTTTTTGTTTGTTGCCGAGATAAATCGAGGCTGCATGCCCCGCCTCATGGATAGCGGTTTTCCTGCTGAGTTCGGCATGATTGACGGAATAAAAATCGTTTGAAGTATGTCTGCGTTTCATAAATAACCCCGGTAAAAAAAATGCGGACTCACTTTGCAGTCCGCACTATCGAGAGGAAGGAAGGTCAACTGATGTTGTTTAGAGTGCAACGACAAGTTGGACACAGTTTAATAATCTTATTGTCTGTTGAAAATGTGGCATATTGACGCGCGACGAAATGCCGCTATATTTGGTATTAAAATTGCTCTATATATTTGATTTACCTTGCGCTAATCCTGCAACATCAGGCCACAAGCGGCATGCTCCTACCATCTGTTCACGTTAATGAGGCATATCCCCTACCACTGCGTCATATCACGCATAATCTGAATAAATACATGCCTTATTAGGGATGAAAATTGAACAATTATCCGCCCCGCTCAGGCAATGCTGCCAGGAATTATTAGGCAGTTTTTTTAAAGCCTGATAGTATCGCAAATTCGAGACGACCCGTTGTTTTTAACACCAACCAGGAGACATTACCATGCCAAAATATATTATCGAACGTGAAATTCCCGGCGCAGGCTCATTAACAGCNNAAATTCAGTGGGTGGAAAGCTATGTGACGGACGATAAGGTCTACTGCGTTTATATCGCGCCCGATGTGGCGACCGTAAAAGAGCATGCGGAACAGGGCGGATTTCCGGCCAACCGTATTTCCGAAATAAAAA
>PMJA01000196.1:0-294 GCA_003158415.1 Methylobacter sp. | reverse complement strand
CTATGAAATTAGAAACAATTGCCGTACATGGCGGCTACAGCCCCGATCCGACCACCAAAGCAGTGGCTGTGCCGATCTATCAAACCACCTCTTACGCATTTGACGATACCCAGCATGGCGCCGACTTATTCGACCTGAAAGTGGCCGGCAATATCTACACCCGCATCATGACCCCGACCACCGACGTGCTGGAAAAGCGCGTAGCCGAATTGGAAGGCGGACTGGCCGGGCTGGCGCTGGCATCCGGCATGGCAGCGATTACCTATGCCATCATGACCATCGCCGAAGCCGGTG
>PMJA01000237.1 GCA_003158415.1 Methylobacter sp. | reverse complement strand
CGATGTGCCGGTTGGTGTTTTCCAAAACCACGATAGCGTCGTCAACGACAAAGCCGGTGGAAATAGTCAAGGCCATCAAAGTCAGATTATTCAGACTGTAATTGAAAAAATACATGACCGCACAAGCGCCGATCAGCGATACCGGCACCGCAATAATCGGCACCAATGACGAACGCAAATCCCGTAAAAATACCAGCACCACCAGCATCACCAAGCCGATGGCGATAAATAAACTGTGTTCGACCTCGGCAATGGAAGCCCGGATGGTCAGCGACCTGTCAACTACCACCTCTAAATTAACGGTGCTGGGAATACTGGCCCGCAATTGCGGCAACAAGGCTAGAGCCTGATCGACCGTTTCAATGACGTTGGCCAGCGGTTGCTTTTTGAGTATCAGCAATACCGCAGGTTTGCCGTTTTTTATGCCGACATTGCGTAAATCCTCCACCGAATTGACCGCCTCGCCGAGATCGGAGAGCCTGACGGCCGCACCGTTGCGATAGCTGATGATGAGCGGCAGATAATCCTCGGCTTTGCGGGCCTGATCATTGGCCTGAACCTGCCAGCGTTGTCCATCGCTTTCCATGACCCCTTTCGGCTGTGCAACGTTGGTCTGGGCGATGGCTGTTCGCACATCTTCCAGACCGACGCCGTATTTGCTCAAGGCATTGGGATTTAGCTCGACGCGTACCGCCGGCAGGGCGGCGCCGCCGATTTGCACCTGACCGATACCGGGAATCTGCGCTACTTTCTGCGCCAGGATGGTTGAGGCTACATCGTACATCTGGCCGCGACTGAGATTTTCTGAGGTCAGCGACAGTATTAAAATCGGCGCATCGGCCGGATTATCGCGCCGGTAACTGGGTCTGCCGGGCATGCCGGTAGGCATCAGGCTGGCGGCGGCATTGATCGCGGCCTGTACATCGCGGGCCGCGCCGTTGATGTCGCGGTTCAAATCGAATTGCAGGGTAATGGACGTCGCTCCCAGCGTACTGCTGGAAGTCATTTCGCTGATTCCGGCGATGCGTCCCAAGGCTCGCTCCAGCGGCGTAGCGACCGACGTGGACATGGTCTCGGCGCTGGCGCCGGGTAATTGGGCGCTGACGTTAATGGTCGGAAAATCCACCTGCGGCAAGGACGACACCGGTAAATTCAAAAAGGCCAGCGTACCCACCAGAGCGATGGCAACCGTCAGTAGCGTGGTCGCTACCGGCTTATAGATAAACAGTGCCGACAGATTCATTACAAACCGCCTTCGTTTTCAACGACTTCAGGCGGATTCAGGTTTAACCAGCTTAAAACGCGCCGTGCTCCGCTATCCATCCACAAATAAATCACTGGCGTGGTATACAGGGTCAACAACTGACTCACCAACAAACCACCGACCATGGTAATGCCCAGCGGATGACGCAACTCCGAGCCGACGCCGCTACCCACCATCAACGGTAGCGCACCCAACAATGCCGCCAGCGTGGTCATCAAGATAGGCCGAAAACGTAGCAGACAGGCTTGAAAAATGGCGTCGGCGGGCGACATGCCCTGTTTGCGTTCGGCTTCCAGCGCAAANNAAGTCGATCATCATGATGGCGTTCTTTTGCACGATGCCGATCAGTAGGATCATGCCGATGAGCGCAATCACACTGAAGTCCACGCGCGTAATCATCAGCGCCAGCAATGCGCCGACACCGGCGGAAGGCAGCGTGGACAAAATGGTGATCGGATGGATATAACTTTCGTACAACACGCCCAGCACGATATAAACCGTAATAACTGCAGCCAGAATCAACCACAAAGTATTGCCCAGCGAGGCTTTAAAAGCCAATGCCGCGCCCTGGTAACTGGTATGTATGCTGAGCGGCAAGTCGATTTCTTGCTTGACGCGCTCGATGGCATTGACTGCATCGCCTAGCGACGCGCCGGACGCCAAGTTAAATGACAGTGTCGCAACCGGAAACTGGTCGAGATGATTAATGGACAGCGGCGTAGGTCGTTCCGATATTTCGGCTATCGCCGACAACGGCACCTGAGTGCCATTGGTGGAAGGAATCCGTAACTCCTTGAGTGTTTCCGGGGAATTTTGGGCGGCAGGGTCAACTTCGAGCACGACCCGGTACTGGTTGGATTGGGTAAAAATGGTCGAAACCAGCCGTTGCCCGTAAGCACTGTATAAGGTGTTATCCACTGCGGCGGTGGTAATGCCGAGACGGCTGGCGGTGCTGCGGTCTATGTTGACATAAACCTGTTTACCCTGATCCTGCACATCGGAAGTCACATCGCTGAACTCCGACTGTCCAGACAGACGTTCCACCAAGCGATGCGTCCACTTGTTCAGCTCATCAATATCGGCCGTTTCCAGGGTAAATTGGTACTGGGTGCGGCTGACCCGGCTTTCCATGGTTAGATCCTGCACCGGTTGCAAATACAAGGTGACGCCGGTCAGCCCGGCCAGCTTGGTTTTTAAACGGGCAATGACGACGCTGGCGTTGTCCGGGCGTTCGGCATGCGGTTTCAGGTTGATCAAAAAGCGGCCGCTGTTGGGCGTGGTGTTGATGCCATCGACGCCGATAAACGATGACAGATTGTCTACCGCCGGATCTTCAAGTATCAGCTTGCCCAGTTTTTGCTGATACTCGGCCATTGCGGAGAACGAGACATTTTGCGGCGCTTCGGAAATGCCCTGGATAATACCGGTGTCCTGTATCGGAAAAAAGCCCTTGGGGATAACGATATACAGCACCACGGTCAATGCCGCCGTGGCGAAAAATACCAGCATGGTCAGAACTTGCCGTTTCAGCACCCATTCCAGGCTGCGGCCATAACCGGCAATCAGCCGGTCGAACCAGTCGACAGGCTTATCGGCGGCGTCGTGATGATACGCCGCATCGGCCCGTAACAGCTTGGCGCACATCATCGGCGTCAGCGTCAACGACACCACCGCAGAAATCAAAATCGCCACCGCCAGCGTGATGGCGAATTCCCGGAATAACCGGCCCACGACATCGCTCATAAACAACAGCGGGATCAGCACGGCGACCAGCGAAAAGGTCAGCGAGATGATGGTGAAGCCGATTTGTTCCGAGCCTTTCAGCGCCGCTTTCAATGGCGTTTCGCCGCGCTCGATATAGCGGCTTATGTTTTCGATGACCACGATGGCGTCGTCTACCACGAAACCGGTGGCGATGGTCAACGCCATCAGCGTCAGGTTGTTGATGCTGAATTCGGCCAGATACATCACCGCAAACGTGCCGACCAACGATAGCGGCACGGCAATGCCTGGAATGATGGTGGCCGGGATATTGCGTAAAAATAAAAAAATCACCATCACCACCAGCGCAATAGCCAGCAGCAATTCAAATTGCACATCGTGTACCGAGGCGCGTATGGTCACAGTGCGATCGGTTAAAGGCAGCACTTCGACACTCAGCGGCAAGGTCGCCTGTAATTGCGGCAGCAAGGCCTTGATGCGGTCTACGACTTCAATAACGTTAGCGCCGGGCTGGCGTTGGACGTTGACGATGACGGCTGCTTTGTCGTTGGCCCAGGCCTCCAGCCGCACATTTTCAGCACCGTCTATGACTTTGGCGACTTCGGACAGTCGTACCGGAGCGCCGTTGCGGTAAGCGACAACCACGTCGCGATATTCAGCCGCCGAGTGTAACTGATCATTACTGTCGATAATTGCCGAACGCATCGGGCCATTGAACATACCCTTGGGTTGATTGACGTTGGCGGCAGCGATGACCGCACGCACATCCTCCAGACTGATGCCGTAAGCCGCCAGCGCTTTGTAATTGACCTGAATACGCACCGCCGGACGCTGTCCACCGCTGATACTAACTAGGCCGACGCCGGGTAATTGGGCGAGTTTCTGCGCCAGTCTCGTATCAATCAAATCCTCAACCTTGAACAGCGGTAAGGCATTGGAGCTGACCGCCAAGGTCATGATCGGCGTGTCGGCCGGGTTGACCTTGCTGTATATCGGCGACTGCGGCAAATCGGCGGGCAAAAAATTGGTGGCGGCATTAATTGCCGCCTGTACGCTCTGTTCGGCGATATCCAAATCCAGATTCAGATTGAATTGCAACGTGACCACCGAAGCCCCGCCCGAACTGGTCGACGACATCTGGGTAAGCCCCGGCATTTGCCCAAACTGGCGTTCCAAAGGCGCTGTAATAACTGATGTCATTACCTCGGGGCTGGCGCCCGGATATAAGGTCACAACCTGTATGGTCGGATAATCGACTTGCGGCAGCGCCGATACCGGCAGCAGCCGGTAAGCCAATATGCCTACCAGCAACATCGCCACCATCAGCAGCGAAGTCGCCACCGGTCGCAGAATAAACAGTCGGGAAGGGTTAAAACTCGCCGGATTATGTTTTGAGGATGCCATCTTATGAGCGCCGATCCCGTTTGCGAAACTTACCTTCGGGCCGGGGCTGTGGTGAAGTTTGTGTCTCCGGGCTGGCCGCCACGGCGGTGCCGTCTTTTTGGGCAATATCGACCTGACTACCCGCCTTAAGGCGGTCTATGCCTTCCACCACCACCGTTTCGTTAGCGGCCAGATTGCTTAACACCACCACTTTGTCGTCGTCAGTCGGCCCCAAAGTGACGCGGCGCATCTGCACCGTTTTGTCTTTGTCGACCAGATACACAAAAGCGCCTTCGCTATCATGCTGAATGGCGGCGCTAGACACCAGTGTTGCGCCGCTCAGAGTATCCAGGTGCATTTTGATGTTCACAAACTGGTTGGCGAATAGCGTATGCTCGCTGTTATCGAACTGAGCCTTAAGTTTGAGTGTACCGGTGGTGGGATCGATCTGGTTATCCACGGCCAGCAGTTTTCCTTCGGCCAGCCTATTTTTACCCGCCCGGTCATAAGCGAACACGCTAACGGGTTCGTTGGAACGCCAGCGCTTTATGATCGGCTGCACCTTGTCTTCGGGCAGAGTAAATATCACTGTGATTGGCTGTAACTGGGTAATCACCACCAAGCCGCCTGCATCGGTGGCATGAACGATATTGCCTTGATCAATCTGACGCAGACCTACGCGTCCGTGTGTCGGTGCGGTTAAGCGGGTATAACTGAGCTGTAGTTTGGCGTTATTGACCATGGCCTTATCCATTTCCACGCCGCCTTGATATTGTTTGACTAGCGCCTCCTGGGTCACCGTCTGTTGCGAGGAAATGGAATCCTGTTCCAGCAGTTTCTGGTAACGACCGTGGTCTAATTCGGCATTTTTCAATAAGGCCTCATCGCGCAGCAACTGACCTTCAGCCTGCTGCAACTGCACCTGAAACGCACGTGGATCGATTTCCGCCAACAAATCACCTTCCTTGACCATCTGGCCTTCAGTGAAGGCCACTTTCATCAATTGACCATCCACTCTGGGTTTAACGGTCACGGTACGCAATGCGGTCACCGTGCCCAAACCATTCAAATACACTGGAAAATCATCCTGACTTACGGTTTCTATGGCGACTGCCGTCGGCGCATCATGATCGTCATGATCATGATCGCCATGTCCGTGTCGACCTTCCGCTGACCGAATCTGCGTTTCCGGGGCGGCCGACTGATGCTGGAAATAAAAGCCTACGGCGGCAATAGCCAATACGATCAGCGATCCGGGCAATAAAAAGGTCCGACGCCGACTGACGGGCGGGAGTAATTCGTGGGAATGGTTTGAACTCATACAAACGTGTTAGTTAAGGGTTTGAGAGCGAATGGCTTGAATACCGGCCAGAGAAAACTGCACAATGTGTTCGGCAAAAGCCTTGCTGTCGCTCAAATCGCTAGGATGACTGCGAAAATGGCGGGCGTTTTGCATGTGTTTTAATCGCAATAGCTGAAAACATTGACCCATAATGCTGGTATGGCAATATTGAATCTGTTGATCGCTAGCCGCCTGTCCCAGGCATTCCTTTAACAAGCTCAACATTTGCAAACGCTGCGGATTGATTTCTTTTTCTAGTATGTCGGCAAGCAATCGGGTAGGCTGCGCCATTTCCTTATTGATAATAGCGAATGAATACGAGTTGTCGTCAGCAACCCGGCTGATTAACGAGCGGATTCTTGCCGCCAGCCGCTGTTCCGCAGGCGCATCGGCCATCACGCCGCCGTTCGGAGGATAAAGGCTAAGCTCGCGGTTAAAGGCAAAGCGCCAGGATTCCAGATATAGCGTCTCCTTATCGCGAAAATGATAATTAACCGAGGCGATATTAGTTTCCGCCTGCTCGCAAATTTCAGCTATTGTCGACTCCTGAAAGCCTTTTTTTGCAAAAATGCGGCTGGCTGCGGTTAACAAGCGGTTGCGGGTTTTTTCAGACTTGGTTTTTATATCCGTCATAGCTTAAATAATGAATTCATGGATTATCCGCTGGGAAATTAAATTTACAATTCAAATATGTATTTGATAAAGCAAAACACATGCCAATGAATAAGCTCTTGTTTTTTGTCCAGTCATATTGAATTCCGCCTGCCGAACTGCTTAAGTAGCAACAGTCGCTGCCTCAGTCATGACCGCCAAACAACAATGCAAGCAACCCCTTCCGCGCGGCAACGTCAAAATACAAATTATCTATTTTAGAGATATATAAATCATAAAATATCATTTTGTTACATACAACAACTATCCTAAGATAGTTTATAACGCCTGTGGAGCGAACGGATAGATAGGCTCTACTAACCTGACTGACACCGCTGTTTGGTAACCTGAAACACATTGAACCACCCACTTGTTGCTAATCAGACGAGGACATACTATGAATGCACAATTAAGCCGCAATCTGGCCGACAACCCGGAAGAGCAATCCCCGACACTGTTGGCCTTTGATGAATTGCAATCGCGCTCGCTGTCGCTCTCGGTACGGGCGACAGCGCTGGTTTTTGAAGACCCGGTTTCCCGTCGATTGCTGGAACANNGGACATGAAAAAGGTTCGTTTACCGGCGCGTTAACCAGCAAAGAAGGCTGGTTCGAAACCGCCAACAAAGGCAGTCTGTTTCTCGATGAAGTGGGCGACCTGCCGTTCAGTATGCAAGCCAAGTTACTGCGAGTGTTACAGGAGCGCGAGGTCGTTAAAGTAGGTTCCCGGCATCCCGTGCCGGTCGATGTCAGAATCATTGCAGCAACCAACGTCAATCTGGAAGAAGCCGTTGCCGCATCGCACTTTCGAGCCGATTTATATTACCGCTTCAATGTTGCGACTATTCAGCTCAGTCCTTTACGCGAAAGACCGGGCGACATTTTGCCGTTGGCGAGACATTTTCTGAAGATTTACGGGGATCGCTTGGGCTATGACGACGTCAAGCTGTCGCCAACGACCGAATCGACCTTACTCAATTACGATTGGCCGGGCAATATACGCGAACTTGAAAATGCGGTACACCGTGCGCTGCTGGTTTGCCCCAGTAACCGTTTGCGCCCCGAGGATTTCAAGCTGTCCGGTGTCAGATCCTTGGAAGTGGGGCCGTCAGTGTCTACCACGTCATTGGAAAGCGCGATGCAGCGCCTTTGTGAGCAAGCGCCACCCAAACTATTTGAGCTTTTTGAAGAGACCATTATTCGCACTGCTTTTGAATTTTGCGAAAAAAACCAAGTTCAGACCGCGCGTTTGTTAGACATCAGCCGCAATGTGCTGAGGCATAAGCTGGGGTTTTACGGCATGCTGCCGACTGTCAGACGCCTATAGACAATACAAATATCCTTTAATTCTGAATTTCCAAAGCAATTTTGTCCATTTTGTTATGGCCTGAATTATTCCTGTATCCGGTTTATAGCAAGGAGTGCCAGCGCCAGCAGGGTTAAACTGGGAATAAATTCCATTAATGGCGGACTCAGGTCAT
>PMJA01000098.1 GCA_003158415.1 Methylobacter sp. | reverse complement strand
CTCTGTGTCTCTGTGGTGAAAACTATTACAGCAGGTTAAAACACCCGAACCGCAACAGCGGCTTAAGGATTATCCGCATCAGATGTCGGGCGGACAACGGCAACAGGTGATAATCGCCATTGCCCTGGCGGGCCAGCCGGATTTATTAATCGCCGACGAACCCACCACCTCGCTGGATGTCACCCTACAGGCGCAAATATTGGCGCTGCTGAAAACCCTACAGCAACAAACCGGCATGGCCTTGTGGCTGATCAGCCATGATCTGGCTCTGGTCTCGACGATGGCCGACCGCAGGGGAAAATTGTCGAATACAGCAACGTAGCGCAAGTGCTCACGCAACCCCAACACGAATACACCCGAAAGCTGCTGGCTGCGGTGCCGGTTTTGGCTTAAGCAAATATGATTTCGTTAGAAATTGATCGTTACCGTTGCCCGCACCATTCTGGGCTCGACTGGATGTTTCATAATGCCCGTCTGCGGCGTAGCGCCGACAGGATAGGCATATTGATAAGCGTAGGCAATATCGTTGGAGGCTGAATCAAAAATATTGAAGAGATCGACTTCCAGTTTATATTTTTTGTATTTGTACCCAGCTCCCAAATTGACAATACTGGTGTTGCCCGCCCAGTACGTACCCGATGGATCCAGCGGCATGTCGCCAAAATGACGCAGGCGTATCGTGCCAAATATGCCATTAGGCGCTACAGCGGTAGCCCCTGCTCCAATAACCCTGCCCGCTGAGTTGGGTACATAAGTATTGCTTTCCCCGACAGGCGTTGTCGTATAACGTGAAGAAGTCAAAGCTAAACTGGCATCCAGTGTCAACCACTCGGTCGGCTTATAGCTATTGTTCAATTCAATACCGTACCGATCAGACATGCCGTTCACGCTGGTGGTGCCGTCATCGCCGGAAAACACCAGCTCCTGACTGCTTTGCAGCCACCACAAGGCAAGGGTGCTGTTTAGTTTGGGGATAAAATTGCTGCGTATCCCGAATTCAGCGCCGCGAGACCAGGCCATCAGCGTAACCGGGTTGATCATGCTTCCGTCACCGGCGATATGTGTGCCGTTTGCCGGATTAAGTTGCAGCATGGTGCCGCGCGCATCGTTGGAGTGATAGCCTTCGCCGACATTAAAAAAATATTCGGTGTCGTGCCAGGGGCCGATAATCAAACTTAGCTTCGGGCTCAGCATTGCCTTGGAACGATTGCCGGAATTCGCCGCATTAATGTCGACTGCGGTAACGGCGTTGGTGTTGCTAAAGCCGTTAGCGAGCTGTGTGACATCGTTATTGAGAAAATCACCCCGCAAACCCGCAATAGTGCGTACCTTTTCAAGCCAGTAAATTTGGTTCTTGAAATAAATGCCAGCCGATGTCTCGCCAACATTGTTAAGGCTGGTTGTGCTGAGATATTGCCTGTTAACCGTATTATCCAGCCCCAAGCCCATGATCTGGTCGTTACGAATCTGCAAGCCCACGGCATTATCCATGTCAAAACCGAACAGCTTGTTGTAGCGGGTGTATTCGATATTGCCGCCGGTCTGTATCCGATGTTCAAATTGATGGATTTGGTCGCCCTGAGGGCCGTTCAAATAACCGGTAAAATTGGAAAACAAGTTTACGTCATAGTACAGCGCGTAGATATTGGCGTCATTTTTCCAGTTATCGCCTTTGTTCCAAAGATTGGTTGAAAAACTGTAACGGCTGGTGTTGCCGCCGTCGCTCGGACTCATCGTGCCGTACAGCCCCAACGCGCCGTTATTAACCGATGCTTGCGGGATCTGATTGGTCGCCGTCCAGCTGTTGCTATAACCTTTGGCGTTGACCGCCAAGCCCCAGCCACCCTTATTCAGGCTATAGCGCACCATGCCGTTAAATTTGCCGGAGCCTTCCGGTTGCTGCCAGACGCCGTTATAGGCATTGAATTCACCCGCATAGAGCAAATCGCCGTTACCCACCTTGTTGGAATTGGCCAGCAGTCCACGGTAATAACCGAATTCGCCGCCGGTAAACTTTACAATGCCTAGCGGCAAGCTGTCCATGGTATACATCTTGGCGTAACCGGCCGACGAAAAATCGCCCACCTCCGCATAATACGGCCCCTTGCCGTACTCAATATTTTTCACCAGTTCGGGAATGACGCTATTGATATCCATATAGCCCTGCCCGTGGGCATGCGTGGGCATATTCATGGGAATGCCATCGACGTAAGTCGTAAAGTCGGTGCCGTGGTCGAGATTGTAACCGCGCAGAAAATACTGATTGGCTTTGCCGGAACCGCTATGCTGGGTAGCTACGGCGCCGGGTACCACTTCCACCAGTTCGCCGTTACGCGAAAGCGGACGGTATTCAAGTTGCGCTTGGCTGACTTCACCCTGAGATGCGGAATCGGCAACACCAATACTGTTTTTTGTCGGTATAGCTTCTTTCTTGGTAGTAACAACTACTTCGGTAAGTTCCAAAATTTCATTGTTACCGGCTTTTGAGTTCGCTTTTACCGTAGCCGCCGATGATTTTTTATGGACTTTCGGCTTGATTTTTACCGTGATTTCAGTATTTTTGGTGTGGGTGGCGGCGGGTGTCAGACCGGCATAACTGAGCATAAATGCACTGGCAAATAGCGTTAGGCCCGCTTTCTGTAAGCGTAACGTTTGCGGTTTGCAGAGTAACTTAAACGGGATGAATAGCTGTTGAATTTGCATGTATGCCCTCTGCGCCGCCCGCGCATAATGGTTGTTTTACACAACAGAGGACAAAAGAAAACGAGAAATGATGCCGACGCGAAGCTTCACTGTCACTTTCATAGACAGCCCTCCGCTGTACCGAATTAAACTTTCGGGCCGGTCTCCGGGCTTAATAAGTGGCGTTAACCTGAATCATCACCTTCCCATGCGTACACACAGTGGCATCTCGATGAAACTTTACTTATATACCGTTGCGGGGGCAGCGTCGGATTTGGTGTGAACCTTACCGACTTCCCGTTTAACCAGTGGGTCTGAAAAACCCTCTGGACCTGAAAGCAGCAACGATTATAAGGATTTATGTTGATAAAGTAAATTTACGGCGTAATAGCCGTCGCGTGGAAGTTTGTCAATGCAAAATCGCTTTACCAACTACTCCCGGCGAATCGGCGTCGGTGTACCTTAAGTCAGTGCTTATCCGCTTAGTAGTTACAACCCTTCTAAATTCAACCCTTTATTCACCTGTCCAGCTTTGCCGTACCGTTTTTCGGTGATGATCTATTTTTCAAAAAAATTCAGCGCCGTTTTGTGTTATCCTACG
>PMJA01000160.1 GCA_003158415.1 Methylobacter sp. | reverse complement strand
TCGGGTTTGATCGTGCGCTGGCGTCTCGGTGATGGCGCTAAGTTGACGTTATTGGCTAATCTGGGCGAAGGTTCGGTCGAAGGCGTCCTGCGTTTTACCGGCACGGCATTTTATTGTAACCAGCACGGCTTGTCGGCAATCTTTGCCGCCGGACGCATGCCTCCCTGGTGTGCGGCTTGGTTTATTGAGGAGGTGCGCACATGAAGAACCCGGATACGCTAGCGCGGCTCGCCGCTTTGTATGGCATAACATCAGAATATCACGACATGCGAGGCCGTCTCCATATTACCGAGGAGGCCGCGCAACGCACCTTGCTCACCGCGATGGGGGTGGATCTGGACGGTGATCTGTCCGTTATTCTGGCCGAGTACGAGGCGCGGCCTTGGCGGAACCTGCTGCCGCCGGTGCTGGTAGCATACTCTGCAAAGAGCGGGCTTGCCGTGCCAGTTACATTCCCCTCCGCACTCGCGGGTAACACCTATCATTGGCTGTTAACGCGGGAAGACGGAGGGCGCGAGCAAGGCTGGTTCCAGCCGTCCAGGCTGGAAGCGGTCGGTAACCATCAGATTGATGGCGAGCCGTACGAACGCGGCTTGCTGCGATTACCAACCTGCCCTGAACCCGGCTACCATCAATTAACAGTGCGCGCACCGGATCGCACGGAAACCCGCATGACGCTTATTGTTGCGCCGACTACCAGCTACCAGCCCCCGGCGCTGACCGAGGGTAACCGGATCTATGGCCCCGCTCTGCAACTTTATAGCGTGCGTTCCCAGCGTAACTGGGGTATCGGCGACTTTACCGACTTGCGCCTGATGGTCGAGCTGGCTGCCGAGTCCGGTATGGATATTGTTGGTATCAATCCGCTACATGCCTTGTTTCCGGGAAATCCCTCCCATGCCAGCCCCTACAGTCCGTCCAGCCGCCTGTTCCTCAATAGTTTGTACCTGGATGTTGAAGCGGTAGCAGACTTCGCCGAATGTGATGAAGCCCGCGCCCAAGTGGCGGATGAAACGTTTCAGGCACGCTTACGTGCGCTACGCTCGGCAGAATTGGTGGATTACGCTCAAGTTATGACTGCCAAGCAGGCGGTACTGCCGCGACTGTATCAGCATTTCCGGGAACGGCACCTGAAAGAGCATAGCGAACGCGGACTGCAGTTCCGCGCTTTTCAGTCGGAAGGCCTGGAAAAGCTGCGACGACATGCGCTGTTCGAGGTGTTACAGGACTATTTTCAGAAGCAGGACGCCGACGTATGGGGTTGGCCGGTATGGCCAAAAGCCTACCGCGACCCGACATCTGAGGCAGTATCTGCTTTCGCTCAGGATCATCTGGAACAGATTGAGTATTACGAATACCTACAGTGGCTGGCGAACCAGCAGCTGGCTGCGGCAAGCAAAGCCTCGCTGGCCTTTGGCTTGGGAGTGGGTTTATATGGCGATATGGCTATCAGTGTGGATAAGGGCGGCGCCGAAGCGTGGACAAATCAGGATTTTTATGCTCTGAGTGTAAGTGTCGGCGCGCCACCCGATGACTTCAACCTCCATGGACAGGATTGGGGGTTGTTCCCCTGGATACCGGAGCGCTTGCGTGAGGCGGCATATTCGCCGTTCATCGCTACGCTGCGCGCCAACATGCGCCATTTGGGCGCATTGCGCATCGACCATGTAATGGGATTGATGCGGCTATTCTGGATTCCGCAGGGCGACACTGCCGACGCCGGTGCCTACGTGAACTATCCGTTCGATGACTTGCTGGGCATCTTGATGTTGGAAAGCCAACGTAACTGTTGCCTGATCATTGGCGAGGATCTGGGCACCGTGCCGGATAAGTTACGCGAACGGTTGCAGCACGCCGGGATATTGTCTTACCGCGTGCTGTATTTTTCGCGCAACGAGCAGGACGGTTTTATGCCGCCCGCCGACTATCCAGCGCAGTCGCTGGTAACGGTGACCACGCATGACCTACCCACACTGTGCGGTTTTTGGCATGGACAGGATATCGACGTACGCACGGCTTTAGGGCTGTTTACCGACGAAAATATGCGTCAGCAGCAGGTGATGGCGCGCGCGCATGATCGCGCCGCACTGTTGATGGCGCTGGAACGCGAGGCACTGCTAGATGAAGGCGGCAGCTTGCATCCGATGGTGAATCCGGAGATGTCGCTGGAACTGATGAGTGCTGTATATCGCTTCCTGGCCAGAACTCCGGCGCAAGTGATGATGATTCAGCTTGACGATATTTTCGGCCAAATGGAACAGATTAATTTTCCCGGCGCCGCAAGTGATGTCTATCCAAATTGGCGGCGACGCTTGACCGTCAACCTGGAGGAATGGCGCGACGATCTGCGGGTGCAGCGCATCGTAGAAGCCATTGCTGCCGAACGAGTTAAAGCCAGGAAAGACCTGCCCACGCAGAGCGACATACCGCAAACGCCCTCTCCACACATTCCATTGTCCACCTACCGCCTGCAATTCAACCGCGATTTCACCTTTAACCAGGCGCGCGAAATTGTTCCTTACCTGAGCGCGCTGGGCATCTCGCATCTATATGCCTCGCCCTATCTCAAAGCGCGACCGGGCAGTCGACATGGCTACGACATCATTGATCACAACACCTTGAATCCGGAGATCGGCACGTACGAGGAGTTTGAGAGGCTCTGCTCAACCCTCGCCGAGCACGGCATGGGGCAGGTGCTTGATGTCGTGCCTAATCACATGGGCGTGCAGGGAGGCGATAATGCTTGGTGGTTGGACGTGCTGGAAAACGGTCAGGCCGCCGCGCATGCCGGTTTTTTTGACATCGACTGGGCGCCGATAAAAGTAAAGCTGCAAGGCAAAGTGCTGTTGCCGGTACTAGGTAACCATTACGGTGCAGTGTTGGATAGTGCCGAATTACAACTGCGCTTTGATGTGGAATGCGGTGCATTCATTATTTATTACTATGAGCACCACTT
Organism: Methylobacter sp.; assembly: GCA_003158415.1. Classification (GTDB taxonomy): domain Bacteria; phylum Pseudomonadota; class Gammaproteobacteria; order Methylococcales; family Methylomonadaceae; genus Methylobacter_C. The sequence continues at coordinate 1,128 of PMJA01000160.1, read as the reverse complement.
TCCGGTAGATCCGGCCGAATATCCGCTTATCCTGGCGTATCGCATGGATATCTTGAGTACACGGTTAGGGCAAGACAACCCGTTATTGATGGAATACCAAAGTCTGATCACTGCGTTTCGTAATCTTCCGGCCCGTGATGAGGGCTTACTTGAACGTCAGCTTGAGCGCAGGCGAGATAAGGAAGTACATAAGCATCATCTAACCGATCTCGTTAAACGTTCTTCCGACATCGCCTTGTTTCTTGAAGAAAACCTACAATTTTTCAACTGCACGGCCGAGGAATCATCCTGTTTCGATCAACTCCACCACTTAATTGAAGTACAAGCTTACCGACTTGCGTTCTGGCGGGTAGCCTCGGATGAGATTAATTACCGGCGCTTTTTCGATATCAACGATCTTGCAGGGCTACGTATGGAGAACGACGCCGTTTTTGATGCCACCCATCAGTTATTGTTACGGTTAGTTCAGGAAGGTAAGCTGGATGGGCTGCGCCTGGATCATCCTGACGGATTGTATGATCCAGAGGCCTATTTTTGTAAGCTGGTCGAACAGTGCAGTCGCGTCGGCCATGCGCCTTATCTGGTAGTGGAGAAAATTCTGGGGGTAAAGGAGCATTTGCGCTCTAGCTGGCCGGTGCATGGCACTACCGGCTATGAATTCACTAATCTGCTCAACGGGCTGTTTGTGGCGACCGATGCCGCCGAGCGCATGAAGCGTCTGTACAACAGCTTTGTCGGAGAGGCTGTCAATTTCGATGATCTGCTTTACCGTTCAAAAAAGCTGATTATAAAAACTGCGCTGTCGGGAGAGCTGAATGTGTTGGCCAACCTGCTCTCGAAAATCGCTGAAGCCGACCGTCATACTTGTGATTACACGCTAAACGGATTGCGCACGGCATTGGCCGAAATAGTCGCTTGCTTCCCGGTTTATCGAGGGTACATCAGCGCCCGCGAAGTTGTAGCGGAAGATCTTCGTAACGTCGAGCAAGCAACGGCAGCGGCTAAACGCAAAAGCACAACTGCGGATACCAGCATCTTTGATTTTCTGCATGATGTACTCACACTTGCCGCAGCAGATGGAAAATCGCCCGCATACGGTGAGCAGGTACTCGCATTTGCCATGAAATT
>PMJA01000001.1 GCA_003158415.1 Methylobacter sp. | reverse complement strand
ATAACCCCGGGGTCGGTGGTTCAAGTCCACCTATCGCCACCATTTAAAACAAGGACTTAGGCGCAAGCCCAGTCCTTTTTTTATGCCTAAATTTTAAAATGGCGCAATTATGGCGCACTTCTAAAAAAAACACCCGCAACACTTGCCGGAATTTCAGGCACATCGTTACCTACATGCTTTCCAATCCCCAATAATTAACTAATTTCCAAAAGAGTATTGCAAAACCATGAATACCTGCTGGGAAAAACTCCTGGTCAGTTTTTTTAAAAATGACATAATTGACACTTTTAGCTGACAGCACTATAACCCTAATGAGAACTGCGTGACTTTTTCAAATAAACTTTTCGCTGCTTTTTCCCGTAACGCTTTTGTGCTGTTGTGTTGGGGCATTTGGCTTGGGCTACATGGCTCAAATTTAATCCTTTCTAATCTGGGTTTAGTGCCAATGTTTGCAGTTGCTACGGCAGTTTTTTGCGCAATGATAGGCTGCATATTTACCGTTAATCATTACGCGGATCAACTTTCAGAGTTGCTTGATGAGCCATTTGGCACTTTGCTGTTAACGCTGTCTGTTGCCGCCATCGAGGTCAGCTTAATGTTAGTGGTTATGTTTCATGGTAATAAAAATCCAACCATGCTACGCGATACGGTTTATGCGACGCTGATGATTATGCTTAATGGCATGGTGGGCTTATCTTTAGTTACCGGAGGATGGCGTCATTTTGAGCAAACTTTTAATCTGCGCGGCAGCCTGTCTTTTTTACATCTTATCGCGCCATTGGTATTAATCCTGCTGGTTATGCCTAACAGCACCATTACCACAGATGGACCAACACTTTCTCCCGCACAGGAAATATTTATGGGCGGCTTATGCATTTTGGTGTATTTGCTGTTTTTATTGATGCAAACTACTCGCCACAAAGAATTGTTTATTGATAAACTGAATGAGGAACATCTGCATATTTACGTGCCGCCCCAAAATCACCTTCCCCTTTCCCCCGCTAATCGGCACATGGCTATCACTGGCGCTGTCTTGGGTTTGATTTGCTCGGTTGTGCCTGTTGTATTACTGGCTGAATATTTAGGTGACGTAATTAATTATACTGTTGAAGCGCTGAATGCGCCTACCGACCTCGCTGCTTTAATCATAGCCACTTTGGTGCTGGCACCTGAAGGACTGAGTGCTTGCCGGGCGGCCATGGCAAATCAAATGCAACAAGCAATGAATATTTGCTTGGGCTCGGCACTATCGACCATTGCTTTAACGGTACCTTGTGTGTTGTTAGTCGCGGGTTTACAAAATGTAACTTTAACATTAGGCATAGTTGCTGGCGGTAGCACTTTGCTTTATGCCACGCTTCTGACTACACTGATCACCTTGAGCTCTGCGCGTATGACGATGCTCCAGGGCAATGTGCATTTAATGCTATTTTTAAGTTATTTATTTTTTATTTTTTATCCTTAGAAAGTAAAGTAGTAAACTCACGCATGCACAAAAATTCCTTTCAACTCCTCAGGCACTAGCGTGTAATTCCTCCAAATACGATCTACATCTTCCTGATGATGAGGTCCGAAGCGGCTAGGAAATTTCGTTAACAATGCCACACCATCAACCACTTGTGCTCGATGCAAAGCTGCAACACCCTGTATCACAAGCAACAAATTATCATCAGCGATTGGCGCGTCCCGTTCCAGATAGTCACTAATCATAGTGGCAAGCTCAATTGACGGCATTTGCAATGGGAGGAAAAGTAGCCACTTTTCAATTTTATGATCTGAAGTGGTGCGCATAACATCCCCAAGAATTTTGTACATCGGTTTTTCGCAACATGAATACGCCCAGATATAATTTAATACCCATCCTCTGTCGTCGTCTGTAAGGTTACCCAAGTGTAAAATCGGTTCCGCCTGGCGGCGGAGTTCATCAGCTATTTCAGTGAGCTGATATTTTCCTATAAAATCACTGGCAAGGTATTTCAGATTCTTATGGCTTTTGGGTTCTATCCATGTACTGAGTATTTTGACGATTTCTTTAGGCCTCATTTTGACAAGCGTGTCGAGAAAATCCATATTTTCGGTAAACGTGCATTCGTTGCTTTCCGGTCGAGGTGGATAAAACAGAGTAGGCGTTTGATTAATCTGGCTAGCTATCTCCTTTAGTAAACGAAAAACTTCATCAGGTGTGAGTACACTATAGGCTTTAAGAGCTTGGTAGACTTGCTCTTGGCTTTCATGTAGAAGATTTTTCAGAATTTCTTCGCGAAATAGATGTGAAGTATACTCATAAGTTAAGCCTATAACCACGGCAACGATCAATGCTATTGATAAGTGCTCGGCCCAATTTTGGAGGACATCCGGAAGCATTGGTTCAAAATACTTTAAGAAAAACGCAGTTATTAAAATAATTCCAAAGATAACAAAAGGGACTGCAGCATACGTTGTTTTATTTGTAGATTGCATAGTTTTTCTCCAGTAGCCAATTGGCTATAGATTTTGGCGTAAATTACTTTTGATTTTATCCACAATGCCTGATATGGATAAATATAGTGTCATGTACTTTGGATCAAAACACTTTCGATGAAAGAAAAGGTACGTTAAAGTTTTTATTCATCGCCATCGTAATTATCGATTTACGGAGGTAAACAATGCTTTTATGATTCATATTTAAATTAATGAATTTAAAATAATTACACTGAAGTTTGCGTGTCGAGTTATTTTTAACCGGCGTATCGCCGTAAACCAGGGCAATGATGTCTCTTTTTGCTTCCAACCAGTCCTGAATGTCATTACCAGGATAAAAGCCGCGTTTTTCTGCTTTGTAATAAGCGGCCTCGGCGATCATGGCATCAAGATTAATGGTTTGAACAGATGGTGGTGTTTGCAAGATAAAACCGAATTTTATTAGGTTGACAAGATCCTGCGGCGAATTACCGTTGATACCTATTTCAGCAGGTTTCAGCTCTGTCAGCGTGCCGAAAAGCCGATCCCAGAGCGATAAAACAGCGCCATAGTTACTGTCATGCTCATTGCGTTGCGTTGAATGGTGTATACGGTGCAGTGATGGAACGATAATGACATGCCCCAGCAGTTTTTCACCCATGACGGAAATATTGGTGTGATGAAACATTATAAAAAAGGTCATTATTGCTTCACTGGTTAGCACCATTGTTCCTTCTATGCCTAAAAAAATAATTAGACTCGCTTTCAGAAAGTTGCAGATGACAAGCTCCAGAAAATGTATGCGAAATGATGTTGATATATTCAAATAAGGATCATTGTGATGCACCTTGTGAAACATCCACAGACAATCATAGCTGTGACAGGCTTTGTGCCAGAGATACATTAACAAATCGAGCATTAAAAACGACAGGACTGCTTTCCATGCAGGACTGGAGAGTGTGTTAAATAGCCCCTTATCTGAATAGTGTTCGGCCAGTACCAATAAAGTTGAAGCCGACACTAACGACAATCCGACACTGTTAATAATCAACAGCCCAATGTTTGTTTTATAGGACTGGAGCAAGTGTTTTTTAGGTAGTTTTTCTCTTGGCGCTTGAAATTCAAGGGTTGACAGTATGGCAAAAACCATGAGTAAAGTTAATGCCATTACTTCTGCTGGCAGCATCGTCGGCCATTTGAAGTTGAATCCAAGAAGACTAGTTAGATTTAGCATTGTTTTTTCCTCGTTATAAAGCTGATATACACCATAACCATAAGTAATGTTAATGATAGGTTGATGAGCAAAGGTTTCTCGTAAAGTCNNGGATCAGATAGGCCCGCGCTAGGTTTAGACTTTACCAGGGCAACATTAGGACAGTCTTAAAGGAGATGAAGACTAGATGAAGATTTCATTAGTATATGTGTGGCTATTTTTGCATATCGCCGAATACAGCTGTAATTTCAACATTCGATGTATTACTTTCGACACTATCTAGTAAGAATCATTAGCGGCACTGAGGGTTTGATAGCGAATATAGCTTTTATTAACCCAATCCAAATCTTGCTCTTTAATCATTGTCAGCCAAACTGTCGAGATAAGCTGGTTAATAGCATTACCAGACCAAAAAATCCGGGCCGGTAATTACTCCTGACACTATGAAAACAGTATGGATGACACATTAAATTGTCTCCGCCGGTTATGATCAATCTAATACATCTATCTAACACAAACCAACAGCTGTTGGTTTTAGAAAAGCTGTTCATTATTTACAAGAACAGAATCAAAGATTATTTGGTTAATTTTTTGAAATTAATCGGGGTTTTGAAGGCTCTACATCAATTTCAAAATCCATCCGAATTCGTTTTGCGACGAACTTCGCTTCCTTTTGGTTTTTAAAAGGCCCGGCGATGACTTGGTAAGCATTGTTTTTTTGGATTTTACGCGCCGGAATAATCGGCCCCTGATGATTGAGCATAGTTGCCAGCTTTTGCGCCTCTATTTCGTTATCGAAGCTCGCTACCAAAATCGACCAGTCACTATCCTTTAATTCTGCAACAACCGGTTGTTGATAGAGTTGTTCAGGATGCGACAACTGCACAGCGTTTGCCGATATGGCTGCCACATCCGGGCTTTGCGCAAGAATTGGCACAGGAATACCATCGGATCGTTGAATAATGCGATCAACCTTCTCCCAATCAATAGCAACGTTTTTCTTGGCACTGATTTGATGTAACTGTTTTAATAACTGCTTTTTCATCAGGGATTTATCCAGTGTCCATTTTTGTAGCGGTTCGTTGGCTTCAAGATACAGCATGTCCTGATGCCAAGCCGTCAGATAGGGCTGGTGAATGATCCGCACCGGCATTCCTACCAAAGCTTTCTTAAACAGCACTTCAATATCCTCTGGATAAAGCTGTACACAACCGTGACTGACTTGCATACCGATGCCATAGGGTTTGTTAGTACCGTGGATCAGATAACGGGGAAAACCGAGCCGCATTGCATAGAGTCCTAATGGATTATCAGGGCCTGCGGCCACTACTTGGGGTAATGAATCACCTTTTTCTGCATGCTCCTGGTGAATGGATTCGGGTACAACCCAGCTCGGGTTGGCTTTTTTGGCGACGATAGTAGTTAGTCCCATCGGCGTATTCCATCCTTGACGACCAATACCAACGGGATAGGTGAACACTTCGCCTGGTTGCTGTTTGGGGTAGTAAAACAAACGCATATTCGCCAAGTTCAGGATAATACCCTTATGAGGAGCATCAGGAAGAATAAATTGTAAAGGCAATAATACACGACTACCCGCCTTAGGCGTCCAAGGAATAATACCAGGGTTAGCTATGCTAATATCGTTATAACCCAGGCCAAAATGGCGGGCAATATCAGACAGTGTGTCATTTTCACGCGTGTTGACTGCGGCAATCGTACCGACCATCGTTTGACCGTCGGATAACTGAAATTCATGGGTCTCTATGGTTTCGGTTTGCGGGTGAACTTTTTCCGGTTTATCTTCTTGAAAGGCCAAGTTTTCACTTAAATCGGGGAAAAATGCCAAATGTTGACAACCGCTGGTTAAGATACTGAGCAGTATCACTGCCAACAATTGGATACTCGGCGTTGTTGATTTTTTAAAGTCTGACATATGCACTTGAATTTTATCCAAGGGTATTGACGCAAGCCGTCAATATAGCTATGAACCTCTATGGCGTTAAGCCGATTCATCGCAGTGCAACTTAATGGGCGATTTAGGGCGCGACAGTCATTGAAGAATAAGGCATAAAAATAGCTTGGCGGTTTCCCCGCCTAGCTATTTTTTGTTCTAAGTAATAATGAATTATTTCATCATCGATTTTTTGAATTTTTTATCCAATTTGTTATTGGCCTCTTGAGATAATTGAGCGGCCCGATTAGCGGCCGCTGTTGCGGATTCTGCTTTTGCAGCCGCATCAATAGCTGTAGATTGGGCGCTGGCTGCGTCTGCTGATGCCTGTTTAACAGACGTATCCAAGCCATTAACTTGAGACTGTAAATTTTCAACATCTGAAGTCGTTGCGCAAGCCGCAACAAAACTGTAAGCCAGTGCAATCATTGATAATTTTATTACTTTTTTCATGTTATTTTTCCTTAACTCAAGATTATTACTATAAAAGACATTTATCTGAACCGAGCGGTCTATTTGCTAAACCCCTGGCGTAAAGATTACATAAACAAGATGAGAGGAAACCTGTAACTTTGATTAAGATTTGATGAAGACAGGAATAATTTTAGGAAGGTTTATGGCGAGGTGCGCAGCCAGTAAGTTTTATGTAGGCTAAAGCTTTTACGAAGTGTTCGCGGCAATTTCGAATGCAGGGCGCCCAGTTTGAATCCCAGCCACTTCAACCCTGTCCGCAGCACTGCGGAAGGAATCAGCCAGGGAGCATGTTTCATCAGGTAGTGCATTTCCGAGACCACAAAACGCAAGCCCTCGCCGGATGCCCCGCCAAATGTCTGTTGCAGCCATGAAGTGTGGGTGT
>PMJA01000172.1 GCA_003158415.1 Methylobacter sp. | reverse complement strand
GATTTCTTGTTCGCTAATCATCGTGATTGTCCGTTTTTATGGGTGTTGATCGATTTCATTTGAGAAAAATTTAATGCATTGTCCAAGGCAGTTAACAACTTTTCGACCTTGACAGGTTTAGTGAGATAATCGAAGAATCCGGCCTCTAGGGCTTTCTCGATATCGAGCGGCATGGCATTGGCACTGNNGATGTCCATCAGGATCACCGTCGGAAGATGGGCGCGTGCAAGCGCTACGCCTATACTGCCATTGCGCGCGCTCAACATGCCTATCTGTGGGCGATCCTCCATTATTTGTTCGACCAGCATCAGGTTGGCCTGATTGTCTTCCACATAGAGCAGGATGTAGGGTGCCGCATTTCCCTGAACTTGCGACGTAAGTTCCGCAGGTATTGTATTGCCGTCAGCAAGTTGCGGCGTAACGTCCCGAACCAGTTCGATCCAGAATTCGCTGCCCGCCCCGACGATGCTCTCCACGCCGATGGCGCCGCCCATCAGCTCGACCAGTCGTTTGGTGACCACTAGGCCAATGCCCGTTCCTTCCATGGCGCCGGTTTCTTGTCCGAGACGGTTGAACGGCTGAAATAGCTGCGCCTGCTTTTCCTGAGACAATCCCGGACCGCTGTCTTTAACGCTAATGCGTATCCGTTTTGGGGGGATTAACGTACATGTGACCTCAACCGTTTCATGCAGGCAGTTGTATTTAATGGCATTAGAAAGCAGGTTGACCAGCGCCTGCTTTACCCTGACTCGATCGGCTTTGACCCGCCAGGTGTTGTCAAAGGGGAGAAAATTGATATGGATGTCGCGTTGTTGCGCTTGCAATTCGGTCATGGACTGGCATTCGCGCAGGATATCAATCAGCGATACCGGTTCTTGTGACAGCGTCAGCTTGCCCGACTCAATTACGGCGAGATCGAGGATTTGGTTAATCAGTTCCAGCAGATACCATCCTGCTTTGNNAAATCCGATTTGGCGAGGTTGGCTTTTTCCGCCGCGCACTTGGCGCTCTCCAACTGGGCTTTAGTCGTTAGGAGTTGTTCGGCCAGTTTTTGTGCTTCAATGGTCGCGGTAACTAGGTGTGCGTTCGCCTGCTGCAACATAACAATCTGTTCATCGGACGCTAGCCGTAGATCTTCTGCTACGTGAATTTCCTGTTCGTGCGCGATAGCTGCATCTTCGAATAAATGCGAGGCCTCCTCCCGGGCAGCGATCAATTTGTTACAGTTTTCACAGATTAGAAAGGCTGCTTTATCGTCAGTGACAGCGCTTTTCCGGCGGATGCTCTTATTTTCGCCGACATCAAGCACGCTGTCTTTGTTGCAACTCGCTACGTGCGGTTGACCAGGCTCATCGGCATCAGAAGCGCCGACAGGGTTGTTTTTGTTCATTGCCGCACTCCATCAGCTGATTTTTCCAGCGGTGAGCTGACGGTAGGGTGGCCTGTCATGATGCCGGCGTACTCCGATAGCGTCTCGCCAATAACGATGCCGTCATCGGTAATGTCGAACAGTCGAATGTCCTTGCTGTGCTGGCTGCCACGGACTTTAACGATCGAGAAGGCGCGTTTGAATTGGCCGACAATTTCGATATAGCGTTGCACGATAATGGCGTCAGCGAGAAAAGCGCTCCCAAATGGACTGAAGCGCAAATCGGTGTAGCGGTCTTCCAGTTCCGAGGTCATCAATATGGTCACGCCCATGCCCGTCAGTTCGGCAATCATCCTATACAACGATCCGCGAAAATCTTCGCTAAACTCAGGCGCCAGCGCCAGCTCGAATCCGGACAAGGAGTCAATAACGACGCGCTTGGCCTGCATTTTATTAATCATGTCGATCAAATCATTCAAGGTTTCATCAATCGATAAATCCAGCGAGCGTGTATCGATTACCCCGACGTGTCCAGCCTGAACCAAAGGATACAGCTTTTTATTGCCGATCAGTTGGCTGGGACTTTTCTCAAACGCCGCAATAACGCCGGGTTCGCCCCGGCGCACGCCTTCGGCAAGAAATTCCGTCGCCAATATGGTTTTGCCGGAACCGGATGGGCCTACCACGAGTACCGAATAGCCGACCGGCAAGCCACCGCCCAGCATTTCATCCAGCCCAGGTATGCCCATCGGCACACGTTCATCGCCGGTGGCGGTCGAGAAAGCGGTTGTGTCCTGTTTAACAATGGCGCGCGGAAAAACCTGAATCCCTGCATCACTAATACGGAAGGTGTGCAAACCGGGCGCCTGGGCTTGACCACGCATTTTGACCACTTGTATTTTGCGCACCATTGAATTGCGGTGCAAATTTTGCGACAGCCACAAAATGCCATCCGCGACTGTAAAAACCGGGCTAGCCTCCGCTTCCGGCAGCAAATACTCGCCGATTAAAAAGGTGGTTGCCTGCCAGCTCGTCATTTGCATACCCAGTTGCTGCACGAACCGCTGTAGCTCGGATGCCCCCTGTTCCGGGTACTTCGCTGACTGCACGACTGATCGGAACGAATCAACAAAAACCAGACCGGGGGCATAAGCTTTTACTTCTTCGGCTATGCGCGACAAGACGCGGTCAAAATCGCCTTCCAGCAGGTCGGCGGATAGGTTGACGAAACGGATCGATTCATTGACTTTATTGAAATCAAAAAATGGAAACTGCTGTTGGTACCGGAACATCTTCAACGCAGGTTCGCCGAGTACCGTAAAAAACAACGCCCGATTGTTAGAATTAACCAGCGAGAACATGATCTGGTGGGCGAGGGTTGTTTTTCCGCTTCCCGGCGATCCTGCAATCAGGTTAAACGAGAATTCCGGTAAGCCACCGCCCAACAGGTTGTCCAGACCAGGTACGCCCGTTTTCAGGCGACGTATACTTACCTTCTTACTCATTTTCAAACTCCTTGTCGGCTCTATCAGAAGCGTCATCGCCCCAGGCCGAACGTAAAATACTTGCCGTTAAGTGCTCGCCGATTAACGAGGCCAGAATGTCGGTAAAAGTGATCAGTAGTAGGCAGTTTGCTTCGCAGGCGTTTGCAGGCGTTTGCCCATCAAGGCTTGTTTTTAATTCCGCGAACCGGCGATCAGTCTCAGATGATGGTGATCCGTCCCGGAGCCAAGGAAATGTTGACTGGGCAATATATACACTACGCGCGTAAAGCGAATTGAAGCCACCTATACCAACGGTTGAAATGATTTGGGTCGCCATCTGCTCCCACAAGTTAATCGCGGCATTCGTAACTTTTTCAGTAGGCTGCGCCATGAGGCTTTTAATCAGTTGGTGTCGCAGCAAGTCACTGGTTTCCATAAAAAATATCCATAATAAATAGGTTTATATTGCGACGTTAGTGAAGTGCCACTGTATCAATCCGACATCAGTATTAGTCTGTGCAATATAGTCTTTTTAAGCGCTGTCATCGTTTAATTGCTGATAAATGTATAGGGTTTAGCGGCTGCTGTATCGTAGAGCAAACGCTGGAATTCTTTCTTGACTACTGGGTAGCATTCACAAGTGCGGGACTCCAATCCCGACCGATCAATCACCGTAATGTGACCACGGCGGTAACTAATTAAACCGGCGTTCTGCAACTTTCCGGCGGCTTCCGTGATGCCTTCGCGGCGAACGCCGAGCATGATTGCAATCAATTCCTGGGTCATCGTCAATTCATTCGAGGGCAGTCGATCCATGATTGATAACAGCCAGCGACACAGTTGCTGCTCTATCGAATGATGCCTATTGCAGACTGCCGTTTGCGATATCTGTGCAATCAATGCCAAGGTGTAACGCAGTAGCAAACGCATCATCGGCCCGGCGCGATTAAACTCCTCCATCAACAACCGCGCCTTCATTTTGTAACCGAAACCTGCAACCTGCACGGTGGCTTGGCTGAGCATGTCGCCGCCCATGAACAGCGAAATGCCGAGCATCCCCTCATTGCCCACTCCCGCGACTTCGGTCGATGCGCCATTCTCCATGAGGTAGTGCAGAGAGACGATGGCGGTCGTCGGGAAATAGACGTGTTGCAATGGGTAGCCGGATTCGTAGAGGACTTGACCGAGCGGCATCGAAATCAGCTCCAGATAGGGGGCGATACGCTCGAATATTTCCACAGGTAGGGCCGCGAGAAGATTGTTTTGATTGGAGCTAAGCGGTGCGGATAGTGTAGCAACCATTTTCTTGTCTCTGGAACATCAACCGATAGTGTGAACATAAAAAAAACAGCGAAACTACGAAAGTAGAAGTCGCAAAGACACCCACTAGGTGTTTGTTTTATTACGCCTATGCCAAACCAAGTATGTATAGCAGCCATCATTATAACCATATAACCGACATTCCGCACCCCACAGCCTCTTCCAATACTAAATGAGTCTGAAGGGACACCATATTTCTAACGGAAAATGAGTCTGACAGACGCTTAAACCTCGTTCATGATAAGAGGATGAAACTAATCATGAACATAAACGACCTGACAACAATCGAACAATTGGAACAGTTTTTAACCGGCACTCAATCCATCGCTTTTCTGGTTGCCAGTAACAAGAAGGATATATATCGAGACATACAGCGCACACTGGTTAGATTTAGATACTCCACACTGAACAAAGGGTCAAAGGGTGCGGTTGTGCGCTTTCTTATTAAAATTACCGGCTATTCAAGGCAGCAGATCACCCGCTTGATTAAGCAATACTGCGACACTGGCAAGATTGAACGGCAACAGCGCATTTATCAAGGCTTTGAGCGTCTGTACACCGCTGAAGATATTCGCTTGCTAGCCTTGCTTGATGAGCGACATAACACCCTCAGCGGCCCAGCCACAAAAAAGCTTTGCGAACGTGCCTATGCTATTTTTAAACAAACACAATACCAACGGTTAGCGGGCATATCGGTTGCACATTTATACAACCTCAGAAAATCAAAGCCTTATTTGCGGCAACGCTACACCTTTGAAAAAACACGTCCCAAAGTTGC
>PMJA01000145.1 GCA_003158415.1 Methylobacter sp. | reverse complement strand
GCCGCCCATGCGCTCGCTCTAAAAGCGACCCTGGTCACCAATAACACCGGCGAATTTCTGCGGGTTCCAGGGCTTGTCGTGGAAGATTGGTCAATGCCGTCTTGAACCTTAGCCAGTTACATTGTCCGAAGCCGGTCGGGGTTTGCAAGCCCGACCGGAACGTTTGAAGACCACAACACAAACAAAACGCGAGTGACGAGGTTGCAAATTCCGTCACGCTTCGTTACATAAGCTCATTGTGTTATTTTTTATCGTAGATTACCACAAACTAATCAATGTCGTTCAAATGCCCATAAGCCGGAAATGTTTCCAGCCGTTTGTCTTCCAGCGGCTTGCCGACGGTAAAATGATAGAGGCTTTGGAATTGATTGCCCTTGAATCCTAACAGCTCATGCACGCTGTCGTCGAAGTAACAGCCGATGCCGGTGCCGCGAACCCCTGCCGCTTCCGCTTCCAGATACAAGGTTTGGCCTATTAGGCCGCATTCCCAGAACAGGCGGCGGTACAGCCACGGCGCGACTGCCAGACTTGCGCCGAATTCCGCCACCATGCCCAGGCTGAAGGCGCTGTCGCTGGCGATCGGTTGATGGCAGGACAGGGTTTTGACAACGACCCTGCAATCCCCGGTATCCAAATGATACAGCGGTATGTCGTCGCTTACCGGTTGCCAGTCGAAATCGGCTAAGGTTGCCGCCTGCAAGGTTGGTAGGGCGTCAGGGCTTCTCGGCAGCGCATAAAGGCCGGGCGCTAAACCGTCTACGCGATGGACAAAAATAAACAAATGTATCTTGGGTGGCCAAGGCCACAGTTCGAAGGCGGCGGTGGTCGGTAATACGGCGGCCAGTAGCCGGTAAAAATCCGCCTGGGGCATCGGCGACATTTTGCCGTCAAATTGTTGGGCGCTGCGGCGTTGACGGATAATCGCCGTGGCCGTTTTGGTGCAGCGTGATGTCAGCAAGGGCTGTCGTACGGCTTGCCACGCCGGTTCTTCCGTTTGCGGCTTGGTTGCGGCAATGGCGACCTCATCGATAATCGGCCAATTATAGAGATGATAAGCGCGCAGGCTGTCGGCTTTTCCAAACCATGCGCCTGATTGTGCGGCTTCAATCAAATCCTTGATATACTGAGGGCGTTCATGATTTGTGCTTTTTTGAAAGCCCTCTCCCCGGCCCCTTCGACTCAGCTCAGGGCAGGCCTCTCCCGAAGGGAGAGGGGGACTTATTCCGCAATTCGTATTGATCCGGCAAAGTATATCGGGATATTCTTGTTCCCGTTTCTTGAAATCATCTGTGCGATCCAGTCCTAATAATCGGGCGATGTCCTCATCCGAGCAGTCGGCCTGCAATTCCACCGACCAGCCCAATGTTGCCGCCGCATAACGCAAAGCGCCCAAAGCATGACCTGTATCATGCTGGCAATAGCGGTAAGCCCGTTCGCCGTATTTCCAGGCTTCGCGCCAGTGGACTGACGATAAGCCGATGAGCAGGTCGGAATCGATAAGATTGTCTGAAAACCGACAACGCTGTTCAAGACTATGGTCATGACTGACGTAGTGATAAACACCCGGTGCAATATAGTCTGCACCGGTGCTGATCAGATAGGCTTCGGTTGGGTGCAGGTTGCCGCTGGACGGGTTGCAGCGCAAGGCCCAGCGGCTGGGGCCGAATTGTTTCCACGCCGAAAGGCCGAAGGCCAGTTCCAGCAATAAGCCGACGTTAATACGAGTTAACGGTTGTGCCGGGATGGTTTCGGGTTTATCCAGATCGGCAAACAAGGGTTCAAGTTCCGCTCCAGGTGTAGGCAGCGTGATAATTTCGCAGCCGGAAAAATGCCGGAACTGGTCGGGCTGGTCTTCCCAATCGAGAGTTTCCGGGCCTTTAGCGTAGCGCTCCAGGCTGTGCTTGGTGCGGTTATGGTAGTTTATAACGGTTTCGATTTGCTTATTCATAGTGAATTAATTATAAGGAGGACAAGCCCTCTCCAAAGGGAGAGGGTTGGGTGAGGGGAAATAATATAAATTACTCAGTTATTTCCGCAGTTTCTAAAATAACCAAGCGAATGGCTTCTAAAACCCCCTCTGTATTTTCAATGACATCATTATTCCAGAAACGTATGACTTTGAATCCTCGTTGCTTAAGAAACAAACTGCGTTGATCGTCATAGTTAATTCGAGAGGCATGTTGCCCTCCATCCAGTTCAATAATCAGTTTTAACTCAAGACATGCAAAATCGGCAATATAAGGTTCAATAGGAAATTGTCTACGAAACTTATAGTTAAATAGACGCCTATTGCGTAGGTGCTTCCACATTAGCTGTTCGACATCGGTTTGGTTTTTTCTTAGTGATCTGGCTTTGTTAGATAAATTCATCGTACTTTCTTGTATTAATTTCCCCTCACCCAACCCTCTCCCTTCGGAGAGGGCTTTTTCTATCAATAGATGTTTAGCGCTTAATTTATATTAAAGCTGTAATCAGCTTGGGCTCCACCATCAAATCCTCAACCCAGCATCCAACCGGATTGCCCAGGTTCATGTCTTTATCTTCAAAGCGCACCAGAAAAACAGTGCGGGTAGGTTCTTCTTCCACATGCCCTATTAATGTAATGACGCCGCGCGTTCCGGCTTCGGCCAGTATGGAGCCTTCGATGCCATCGGGTATGGTGCCGTCATCATTAATGGTGTTGGCGGCATAGACGACATCACCTATGTCTAAATCTTCTACATTCATTTCATATCCCCTTATTTTGTAGCAAAGCTTACATTGTCAGCCGATTGTGTGATTGA
>PMJA01000230.1 GCA_003158415.1 Methylobacter sp. | reverse complement strand
ATCTTGACGTAATGGCCCGCGCCGTTATCGCCTACCCATTCGCAGCAAGGGTCGCCGTCAACATGGGCGCTGATCGCCTGAAAAATAGGCTTAACCGTAGCCCAAGCCGCTTTGTTGCCGCCCGGCATGATAGACGGCCCGTGCCGTGCGCCTTCTTCGCCGCCGGAAACGCCGGTGCCGATGTAATTAATGTTTTGCGCCGCCAGCGCCGCCGTGCGGCGATTGGTGTCGGTAAACAAGGAATTGCCGCCGTCGACAATAATATCGCCCGCCGCCAACAGCGGCACTAATTTATCGATATATTGATCGACCACGTCGCCTGCTTTAACCATCAACATGACGATGCGCGGCGATTCCAGGCTGTCGACCAGCTCTTCCAACGAGTGTGTGCCAACCACTAGCGTGCCTTTTGCCGGGCCGTCTAAAAATTCATCGACCGTGCTGGTGGTGCGGTTAAAGACCGCAACTTTAAAGCCGTGGTCGTTCATATTAAGAACCAGATTTTGTCCCATTACTGCCAGACCGATTAAACCGATATTTGCTTTCATGTTTGCCTACGAGTGGATTATTGTGGGTGAAATATTAGCATATTTTGCACTTGGATCGGGTAAGGTTTGAGTGCAAAAACGCGGCAAGGCAGAGAATACGCTACCAGACTTCATCGATTTGTGGCAACGGTAAAACGCCTGTGCAATTAAAAGCCCTTCAAAACAAAAGTTTCCAATAAGGTAATACCGCCCCAACCGCCGAATGGCAACAACAAAGCTTGAATAGCAGGTTCTTGAGTGAAGGGCAAAAAAGCGCCTTCGTTGATTTTTTCGATTTGTTGCGTGACTATTTCTATCCGCTTTTCCAACGTGCTACGCGCCGTGCTTTCAGGCTCTAAACTCAAGGCGACTTTCATATCGTCTATTTCCCACAAAATTTTCTGCCGCGCTTTTTCTGCCGCCCATCGTAAATACAATGCGCAAGCGACGCTAAGACCGGCACTGGACAAAAACAATAAAGCCAAGCCAATGGGCATATCCCAATTATCGAAAATTTTGCTGCGAGCGAACATCATCAAAACCAGCATGATAAACGGGTAGTAGACCAATTTTCCAACCTCTTTGGTGTGGGCGGCGATAAATTCAATATCCAGCCATTCATCCAGATGGAATTTATCTCGCTTAGCAAGTTTACAGCGCAGCTGTTTTAGTTCCTGAGCCGGTGAGGCTCCCCTTGCAGAGATATGTGCAGGAATATCGGCTCGCAGGGCAAAACGGCAAAGCGTTTTTTTGGCCAAACGGACGTATAACTATCCAATTTGCTAATAAATTCCACGCAACGCCAGGTTGCATTAACCACTGTCATAACCAGGACAATGAAAACGGGTACAGAAAAAAATAACGTAAATCTATTAGCCCAAAGGCTGGCATCACCACGGTACGGTGTATTTGGCAAACCCAATACAGAAATTAACGAAAGCGCCAGTACCATAAATAATAAAGAAGTAAAAATTACCCGCCGATTACACACTGCCGCAGACGTTCTCCAGCAATAACCTCGCCACAAAGCCTTAACATTGACCCGTTTTATGTCACCTGTATTGTGAAAAACCAGAGGAGTTTTCACATCGCGCACAGGAATCCCATCGAACCCAAAATATTTTTTTGATAGTATTAGTTTATTGCGCTCCAGGACTGTTACCGTATTGGCGATAAACAAACAGCCAAGAATGCCAGCAAGCAGACGAATAAGCTCACTAGGCCAAACGCTAACGCCCGCAGTCCAGTAAAAAGGTTCACCCTGACTCCCTAAGGAAATTTCATAAAAAACCACACCCAATACACACACCAGCAGAAGCAACAGCATATACAAAATCGATGTCCACATCCGCATGCGCATGCGCTTGGCTCTCGAACAAGTCATGAGAACAATACAATCATTAGCAAAGCGGGGGAGTTTTTTTAGTAATTTTCGGCAATGTTGGCTCAATTTACAGGCGAGCAGTATGAAAAAAACAACGCTAAAGCTTTTTACCTTGATGAATGCTTTTCGACAGCGTCTGCTCAAAATACAGGCTAGCCAAATAATAGAAACAACTCCAATACTTGCCGGAAGGAAAATCCTCCAGCCAGGAAAATGACTGGGTATGGGCGGATGCACGTTTTTACATTCCTGTAGGGATTCACAATAACCGCCATCATCGCTCAAATCAATGGCTTTGTTATGGCTGATTTCAAAGACTCTGGCATTGCCTAGGAACTCATTGATCCTCTTTTGATCAAGGATTTTTTCTTGTGCATTAGTTAAAGCAATCTGGGTAGCCAAAAAATGAGCGGTCTGGTAACTATCACGAAATGGCGGAATAACTTTTTGAATAGCAGGGTCAAGCTGTAAGCCAAAACTGGCAGCGACAATCAGGTTTCTGGTCACATCGAAATCATCCGGGTGCATAAGCCGGGTGTCCAGATCGGTGGTGAAAAAAATCGCTTTAGGAAATACCGATCTAAGAGACTTAAGAACCATCAGTTTGTCATAGGCGTCACTGCCTAATACACCGATAGCTGTAATTTGACCTTCACCTTTACTGTCAAACTCTCGTTCCAGCTCACTTATCCTAGCGGATAAGCGGCGCAAATAGTCTTTCTGACTCTGTCCTTCGGGTCGCTCCTGTTCTGAGTTGGCATTGCCGGTATCGCCTTGCTCTTTTTTGGACTTGTCTTGCTCCGTTGTTTTACCTTCATCTGGAACAACACCATCCAGGCCCCGCATATAGCTGAATCTATGTATCCAATTTCCCTGATAACATACTTCTTCACTTTTTCCTTGCGAAATACAATAGGCCCCTCCGGGCGCTAGCGCTTCAATCGTGGCTTTGGGCAGGCTACGGCCATAGAGCGTGTCCCACTCAGAAATGATGACTATATGGTCTTTATTATGAGGTTGGCAGGTATAACCGTCCTGCGTTGTTTCACAAAGCGGCTTGATGCCCCTTAGCTTCAATTCTTCCACTATGGCTTTGGCAAGCTGATAATCTGTAAGACTTGTTCGGGTAATTAAATCTGATTTTGACTCTTGTTTATTAAGCGGAATTTTCAAACCCGGCCAATCATCGGACGCCGATGCGTCATAGAACCTGAACGGATACCTTTGTTCAGATACGGAATTGTCGGTATTCAACTCATTGAACATCAATTGCAACGTATCGGAACCAGCGGGACCTATGAAGTTAAAGTACGCATTTTTGAAAGAATTACCGGCTTTTATCTGCTCAACCAACCTTTTAGTAGATTCCAAAGGTTTTGCTATGGAGGCAAAAGCAATTTCATCCAGCCATAAAAGCAGTACAGATGACTCGTCATTAACGCCATTAAACCACTCAAAAGGAATCTTTTCGGGCAAGGATTTAATCACCCTACAATCTTTATTCACAAAAGCATTGGGATTGTCGGCAAGCACAGATTCTTGGGAATAAACAATTGTCTCCGACCAAGGAAAGGCTTTCTGGAATTCATCAGCCTTGCACGCCTTATCTGGCCGATTGAAGTAACCGATATGTTCAGCGTCCTGGGGTGCATACCCTTTTACCGCCAAACCCGATAACACCGCATAACGGGTGCGTCTTCGCGATTCGACATTATCTACGGAAGAGCCGCCGAAAACCATAACACCGAGCACGGTAATGGTTTTTTTATGGCCTTCATCGACCGAGTTATCTAGCGCGTCTATGTCATGCCACTGATCCGGCGTACACTTTTTCGCATCAGCACAGGGCGACTCCTTATGCTGTGTGATAGCGGTAAAGGGATCCTGCCACAACCGCGCATTCACATCTTCAATAGCTTGGTAAGTATATTGCCCGGAATTAGGCGCGACAGGGCGCGGGCTTTCCAGTGGCATAAAATGCTGTGACAACGCCGCCAGCACAGCAATGGCGATAGAAGCCAGAGCAGGAATAGGCAGTTCGCTAGTGAATTAGCCACGTTTTTCTCCTCAAGATGTCTTTGCCCGGCTTACGAGCAAATCAAGGGGATCTTCCTTTTATAGCCGAATCAGGTCGCGCCCCGCTATGAATAGACCAAGCGTCAATGCTGCCTGGATTCACTGCCTGTTTATACAGTCTTTAAATGCCTTAAACAAGGTAATTGTCCGAAAATATACATGCAAAAAATGTTTATTGGGCGGAGCACAAAATAGAACGGCTTAAACATCGTATTCGTCATAATGAATACCCGGCAGCAACTTACGGTGTCTTGTAAAAAACATAATCTGCCGTATAGGCCACGCGTTTTTCCACACCCAGGTGATTGGAGCTGCATACCGTCACGGGCGCTAAGCCACCGTGGGTATTAATGCGGTTAATAAAGTGTACGTCCGAGAACATGCCATTCCCCTTATGCGAGACCACTTCAACCAGCAACCAGGAAATTGATAACGCCGGATCTACATCGAGCTTATTGACTACCCGTCCAACGACGCGGCTACCCTCTTTATATTCCCATACAGGCCCGGAATAGTGATTGCCGACAATCTGACCTTGCCCATCGAACAACTTGGCGTCAGGCGCTTGTATTTGCCAGGAATAGACGCCGCCGTTCAGGGTACATTGATAAATCTGGTCGCCTTTTGCATGTACCGTCAACTTGGCGACTTGTCCGGCAGGCGGCCTAATGGCGTCGGGTATAGCAACACCCGCGCTGGCGATGGCTGGTAAAATCACCACTAAGTACATTAATTTTTTAAACATAATTACACCTTTTAGGTTTTCTGACTGCAAGGTTGTGATTTTATCACGCCCATAAAAAAACCTTCTGCATCAAAAGACGCAGAAGGTTTTCTAAGAGCGAAAAATTAAGCGGCGTAGTTAGCGGCTGCAAAATCCCAGTTCACTAAAGCCCAAAATGCTTCCAGATAAGCTGGACGTGCATTGCGGTAATCGATGTAGTAGGCGTGTTCCCA
>PMJA01000333.1 GCA_003158415.1 Methylobacter sp. | reverse complement strand
GCCATCGCATTCGTGGTGACCGGTCAGTTCGTTATCTCCGCCTTTGTCATGTTGCTGTTGGTTTTTGTGACCGACTTCGCGGTCATTACCCTTGCTACCGACCATGTCAGGCCATCTAAAAAACCGGAAACGTGGAAAATCGGTGGTTTTGTGACAGTATCCGTGGCACTGGGTATCGCCATGCTGGCTGAAACGCTGCTGTTGTTGTGGATTGGCTGGACTTATTTCGGACTTTCGACCAACAGCAGTGCATTAAACACCTTTAGCTTTCTGCTCCTGCTTTATTTTGCGGTATTTTCCATTATTTCCGTGCGCGAACGTAGCTGGTTTTGGGCGACGATGCCCAGCACGTTATTTCTGTCAACACTCGCGGCTGAGGCATTCGCAGGCACACTCCTGACGTACTTTAAACTGCCGGGGCTAGCACCCTTACTTGGGTGGCAGGCGCTGGCGATATTCGGCTATGCCATGATCATGTGCCTTGGTATAAACGATATCTTTAAAGTCGTGATGATTAAATGGCTAGTGCTTAATCGTCATGCGGATGTTAGTCAAGGAAAGGCCAACCCTCCCATAATAGCGCCAAAACCAGTAAAAGTAATAAAGTCAGTTAATCGCAATTTAAAAATGGACAACAAAATTATAGATGCACAACTGTTGATAGATACGGCCAAATCGCTGGTCTCTGGAGATAAGGGCTTACTGGCAATTGATGAAAGCAAGACAACCTGCAACAAACGTTTTGCGGCCTTGGCTATACCCCAAACCGAAGCGGCACGGCATGACTATCGGGAATTAATAGTGACCACCCCTGGTTTGGGTGAATCTATCAGTGGCCTTATCCTTTATGATGAAACCATTCGGCAGAGCACGAAAGACGGCACGCCTTTTATTAAGATCATTATCGATGCGGGCATTATTCCCGGCATCAAAGTCGATATCGGGGCAAAAGACATGGCCGGTCATCCCCAGGAAAAAATAACCGAAGGTCTGGATGGCTTGCGCGAACGTTTGGCCGAGTATGTTCAAATGGGTGCACGCTTCGCCAAATGGCGAGCCGTTATGGTGGTGGATGACTGCCTTCCCAGTCGTAGCTGTATTGAGGCGAATGCGCACGCCTTGGCCCGCTACGCCTCTTTGTGCCAAGAAGCAGGACTTGTGCCCATTATAGAGCCGGAAGTGATTATGAACGGCGGGCATACGCTGGAGCGATGCAATGAGGTGACAGAGGAAGTTCTGTATAACGTTTTTCACCAACTGTATGTGCAGAAAGTGTTGTTGGAAGGCCTAATTCTGAAACCTAATATGGTGCTTCCAGGGTTGGCTTGCTCAAAGCAAGCAACGGTGGATGAGGTAGCTGATGCCACTGTCAAATGCTTATTGCGGGCCGTCCCCGCTGCTGTTTCGGGAATTGTGTTCTTGTCTGGCGGCCAATCCGCTGAATTGGCCTCAGCTCATTTAAATGCCATGAATGCGAGATTTAAATCTCGGCTGCCTTGGCCATTGTCTTTTTCATTTTCCCGTGCCATCCAGCAACCGGCTTTGGACATTTGGCTAGGGAAACCGGCCAATGTCATAGAGGCGCAGCAAGCTCTATCTCACAGAGCCAAGTGCAACCAAGCCGCGCGCCGTGGTCAATACGATACCGCAATGGAACATGCGCCCACGCGGAATTAAAGCTATTGACTCCAAATTGTGGGCAGAAAAGCATTGCCCACAATTTGGATGACCAACGCTTGCGGCCCTCTCCGCTAACCATCGATTCCAAGCCTTTTCGAATGCCTTCAATAGCCTCCAGTTTGTCCACCAACGCCAGTCACGACTGGCAGCTCATGGCCACTATGGATCACGCTTGGTGCCTGAATCCCGTACCACCAAATGGCGATATGTGCGAACCGGTTGCGCTGTAGAGTTGATAGCCAGGAAGAACCTGAATGTAAGTATTAATGACAAACACTTTGTACATTATTTTCTATGTGCGCAGCCGCACAGACCTGTTTTAATCAGGTGTGTATATTTAAAACTTAGGCGAAAGGACTTAATGGGAAGGATATGCAGGTACCTCACTCGTTCAAAAGTAAATCGAAGAATCCAGTTAAAGGCCGAATAAACAGGAGTGTTGTTAAAGCTTGCCTGAACAACTGATTAAAACTTATCAATAGAACTCGCTCAGACTTTCACACTGAGCCAACAGGAGAAAACCATGATTAATACCAACCAGATTAAACCTGATATGCCCGTTGTCTGTTCCCAAGATGGTCAGTTTGCCATTGTCGATCATATGGAGGGACCGAATACCATTAAGCTGAAGAAAGATAAGACCGGCCAGCACCATTACATTCCGGTAGGTTGGGTAACCTCAACCGAGGGTGGCAAGGTTAAAGTAGATCGTCCAGGGGATCAGGCAATGCAGGAGTGGTCGAAAACTCCGCCAAGCATCTAGCAATCATCACCAGTTCTGAAAGTTGCGCAAGTCTTTCGGAACAAGGCGGCGACTTTATGGCTCAATGTGTAGAATTTTGCCGCAAGTGTGCGGAAAATTGCCGAAACATGCCAGCATCTGCTTCCATGTAATTTAACTGGCATACCCCCGTGGGTGGATTTGATAATCTATTTATTTGAAATATGAAAAAGGAGAGCTCCGTGTCCAAAAAATCTGATTTGACCGATGTTAAAACCTTGCGCAAGCAGGCGCGCCAACATATTCATGACGGTGCTGTGACGGCCGGTTATGCAGCAGACCCGCAGACTGTCATAAAGCTGCTCAATGACGCGCTGGCCACGGAACTCGTATGCGTGCTACGTTACCGCCGCCACTATTTTATGGCCAACGGCATTGAATCTAAAAGTATCGCCGACGAGTTCCTGATGCACGCCAATGAAGAACAAGGCCATGCCGATCAGCTTGCGCTGCGTGAGTTCATAAAAATCTCGCGGTTAGTAACGCTCATCGTGCTGTTTGTCATTTTATGATTAATATGCATATCCAATATACATCACAATTAAGAGCTGTATGAAACAGCTGAAAAACAGTTTGATGACAGCATCTTGCCCCATCATTCGCTTACGTCAGTGACTGGTAAGGAAATAAACGGGATGGCGGCTTACGCCGTAATAGTTTAGATGAGGCAGAATAGAGGTAAATATGTGCTGTGGCACCTACTGGGTGTACCGATGTTTGTGCTGGTCATTATTTAGTTAATCCTTCATTAATGATGACTCTAAAGGTTTTGGTCACTGGGGGCAGTGATCAGAATCTGGACAAAAAGCATTAAGGATACTTTTTCCGAGATCTTCTATGACTGAAATCAGCCGACATTTGTGTGCTGGGCAGCGATAATTACTCAGATTTCCGTGAGCAGCTTTTGTCTACCGATGAGTGTAACAAAGCCTTGGCTGAATATGGGAAACTGGTTGGTCTGCCGGTCGAAAGTCAGGCGTTCGTCGATCATCTACGCACTCAACTCACTGATGCCGCCAATGCAGTTGACCGTGACTATCTGAGTAATACGAATTTCAATATCGTCAATGGCCGACCAACACTGGCAAAGCTCATTAAGAAGCCTGAGCCGAAAGGGTTTAGGGTCGTTGAAGAAGCGTTGACTCGGAAATTACAAGCACTCGACCTGTCAATGATGAGCTGGTTGCTGCGCGACAACTAGACGGCAGTTCATAGTCTTTTTTACGATTTATTCAAAAATAATATTTCCGCGACATGTCTATCTGAGCTTTAAATATGGACTAAATTTAGTTCTCAGGTGTCCATTTTTAGAAAAAATATGGGCAATATTATTTTTGCGATGGCTTGGTTTTATACGGGTTCCAGGGTGTCCATCGAATGGCAACTAACGGGTATGCTTGGCTTATGCAACCATGGCTACCCCTATCAACTGGGCTAACGAAGACCTCGCGCCAAATTGTGTAGTCACTTCCGATGGCTTGGGGTGTTTTGTCGGAGTAACCGATGCGGGCGATCATAGCGGGCGGTCGAAAGCCCAAATATTTGCCTGAATTCAATTGGATCAACACGGTTTTGGGCAATCTCAAAACCAGCCTGGGTGGAGCCTACCATGCGTTCGATTTCGCCAAATACGGAACTCGCTACCTTGATGCGTTTGTTTATCGGTTTAACCGNNTATTTGCTATCGTTTCATTTTTACAGCTCGCTGAATGTTGGTATCCCTACTAAGAAACGTTTCATTATTTAACGCTGTGTGATGGTTTTGTCACAAAAACTGTGACGTTATGTAACGATTTATTTATTGATAAGAGATATAATGAAATCAATTAAAATCATAATAGGAACTAATAAAAAAATGAAACAAAATTTTATTTAGTTTATCCATTAAACCCGCCAAAACTAAATAAAATTTTGTTTATCTCGTGACCTCCTACCTAAAAAGCCTCGATTTTACCGTAATAGGCGGCCAGATACAGCCGTTTCAAATCGTCAATTAGCGGTGCGCGTGGATTTGTCCCTGTGCATTGGTCGTCAAAAGCTTGTTCCGCCATACTGTCAACTTCCGCCAAAAATGCCGCTTCGCTGATATTAGGCAGGGCGTCTTTAAGGCTTTTAGGCAGAGAGAGTTCCTGCTTCAAGTCTTTAACTTTTTTAATCAGCAACTCAATTTTGTCATCATCACTGCTACTGTCAGAACCTAACTGTAAATACTTTACTGTGCCTATATAACTCTTTTTCGCAGTGGGGNNCTACGTAACTCTTTTTCGCAGTGGGGCAATGGTATTGCGAAAAGGAAGCTTGTCGAAAAGGCTGGTCTGTGGCGTTGTAGCGGATCACATGGGTAATCATCAATGCGTTGGCCAAACCATCGGGCAGGTGAAAAGTCGATCCCAATTGATGAGCCAAGGAATGGCAAATACCTAAGAAGGCGTTGGCAAAAGCGATTCCCGCAATGGTGGAGGCATAATGCACACGCTCCCTGGCTTTTGGGTTCGCCTCGCCCTCGTGATACGCCGCTGGCAGGTATTTAAACAATAAGCGTAGGGCTTCCAGGGAATTTGGCTTAGTGAAGTTGGAGGAAAAAGATGACACCAGGGATTCCAAAGCGTTGGTCAACGCGTCCATACCGCCATAAGCGGTGATACTTTTAGGCAGTCGCATA
>PMJA01000373.1 GCA_003158415.1 Methylobacter sp. | reverse complement strand
GGGCTGCGGCTACCTGTGGGTAATGAGAAGTTACAGTCATTTTTCATAACAAATTGAAATATAAAGGAAATAGTATAAACCAATACCATGAATCTCAATATAAAGTGAAAATAGTTTATTTTCAATATGTTATGGAAATTATCATCGATTGTTTCAAAATCGATATTTCCTCTACAAGCCGCTAACAGCAAGGTCTCAAGGGGTGTCGTGGGACAAACCGTTCTTTTGGTTCAATAACCCCGAGTCCGGGTCGTATCAATCTTAGTTCCACTCTCAGCAAAAGCAGGATTTACGCTTAAGATAAAAACGACCAGACCACTAAACCAATATTGAATTATTTTGATCCCCAGTGTGGCTTTAAAATCAATTCATCTGATTATTGACAGGCTTGTCATCATTCAACGCATACCAGCCAATAGTGATCCTGTAGACCAGCCACACCACTGTTGCAATTAGGATAAAAACACCGATACCCATTCCAAAAGTAATTCCGGACAATGCAAACCCTGCCAAAGTTATCCAAGTGGTTTGGATTTGCCAGTTAAAATGAGATTCCAGCCATGTCCCCTGCACGTCATTTCGCTTGAAGAAGTTAATAGCTACCCCCACCAGCAATGGCAAGCCTGCAAGCATGAAGGTTAGTGCCTGACATAGGTAAACTGTGGCCGCCAGTTTTTTTAATGTCTGCAATTTCTCAGTCTCTTTTTGTTCAGTTGATATATCATTCATAAAAAACCTGCCTGTTGAGTTTTCTGTTAGTTGAACTGGTCGCAAACTTACGTTTTTAAGCTATTTTTTTCACCTGTTAACCCGCATCACCATAGTTATTAGGCATATTTTTCTATTTAATTCAGATTAGTTTTTGTGACTGGTTTAGCGTTGCCGTTTCATTGCAGGGTTCGATATAACTCGCGTTCCGTCACATGCATTATTTTTAATGATAAGCATACTACAATTTTCACATTAATAACTGATGTTACGCAGCCCGCAATTTCCGCAACTCTTCTTTTGTAATTTCGGATATGCAGAGGGTCAAATGCCATAAATGCACGAGCAGAACCGCATCGGCGGGTTTAAAAAATAAAATTTGAGCATAAAAATGCTGGGATTACTGCCTGGTTTTTAGGGCTTACAGGATTTAGGTATCATTTAGATGCAATGTCATGATTCTCACCAGCAAAGTTGCAGGATACAATTGGCCAATCACACTTTCTAAATTGGCTAAGCTCCGGGCTATTGGGTGCAACGGCACAATGTCCCCGTATCCTGTTGACGTAAGAGTTACCAAGCTGAAGTATACGAGATGTGACCCTACCACAATGCGGTCGATACCGACTATTGCCGGGAAAATCGCATCGGGGATGAGCGTTATTAAAATTTTGTAGAGCGTGGCGAACGCCAAGGCAATCAGGAGATAGAGCACAATGGCACCCTGAATTCGATGATGTGTCACCCGCCCCGATCCAAACACTGCGCCCCATACGGCCATGCCCAACGCCGCCATGAATATTACCGAGCACGAGGCGCCGAGTAATATATTGAACTGAGTCGGATTTTTCATTCGCATGAGGCTCCCGATCAAGGCTGCTACCAAGGAGATTATGACCGCAATTGTCGCGACGCGATTACGGGAAGCGACGAGGACAGCGAAAGTGATCAATATGAGCTCGCCCGCAGCAAAAACCGATGGTGACGATATGTGGGCCGAGGATAGCGGTATGTTTACGAAGATTTCCATCGCGAGCATGATAAGGAGACCAGTAAGCATTGAATCGCGCCACCGTTCCTGCCAACGCTCGAAGCGACTCAACAGAGAAGAGCGAGAGTTCTGAATTTCTTCCAACGAAACTACAGATGAATTAGTTTTTGGCACCCTGCACACCTATCCCTATCGGCTATTAAAACGGTATTAAAGAATCATCCATACCATCACGAAAGCGTGATCAAATACCGACGATGCATCTCGAACTGTTTCATTATGTACTTAGTTTCCGGCAAGGACTGAGTGAACGCAACCTTATCTTTACAANNCACGATTATTGGGGTTTTGGGAACAACGGAACGGAAAGTCATGTTAAGGCAGCCGTAAAACCATAAAGCACTGTTTTCCGTACATTAGCCATTTACGACAGGGTTTTCCGTATCTTTTTAGAGGTCATTTCAAAGCAATTTTGGTAAGAGCACTTCGGTGTCGGAAAACAGATGTTTTCCGACAAATANNATATAGAGTGTCGTAAAACAGATGTTTTCCGACAAATACCGTCAGCACTGGGGTTTCGGCGGATGGCAACTCTTAACTTTATTTTCCGTTCCATTGTTCCAAAAACCCCAAAGCAGAAAGCCTCTTGAAACAGGCGTGTCCATAATTGTCAGGAGACCTCACGACCCGTAATCCTTTATGAAATTGGCAGTAATTCCTAAAGCGTTTTTTCAAAACTCACAGCTATTTCTTCCCTCAATAGTATATTAGCAAAAGGTCTAGTTGGTTGCCCGATACCAGCGGTAAAACCCTTTTTTGGCCACCTCGACAATCGCCAGATAGGTCACCACCATGCCTGCCAGAATGGCATAAAACTGAACGGGTGGTGCAACGAAACCGAAATAGGCTCCCCAAGGGGTAAACGGCAGTGTGGCTCCTATCGTTACCACCGCGAGGGAAGTTGCCACCAGAATTGGATGGGCGCGGCTTTTAAATGGATTACCGCTGGTACGGATGATGAAAATCACCAGAACCTGGGTGGACAGGGACTCGACAAACCAGCCTGTTTGGAACAATGTTTCATTGGCTTTCAACACGCTCAACATGACATAAAAGGTCAGGAAGTCAAACGCCGAACTGATGGGCCCGATCATGAGCATGAAATTACGAATAAATTTCATGTCCAGGACCCGTGGCTTGCGGAGTTCCTCGGCATCCACTTCATCTAACGGGATCGGCACTTCGGAAAGATCATACAGAATGTTGTTGAGTAGGATCTGGGTCGGCAGCATCGGCNNCCCATCATGATGTACTTCATGATATTGCCGAAGGTGCGCCGGCCTTCCAGCACGCCGTCATGTAGGACATGCAGGTCCTGATCCAGAAGGATCATGTCGGCCGCCTCCTTGGCGACATCGACAGCCGATTCCACCGACAGGCCGACATCCGCCGAATGCAACGACGGCGCATCGTTGATGCCGTCGCCCAGATAGCCGACCACATGACCGCGGGCTTTGAGCGCAAGGATTACCCGGTCTTTCTGAGAAGGGTTGACCCGACAAAACAAGTTTGCTGATTCCACCCTGATTCGCAAGGCCGAGTCATCCAACTGGTCGATATCTTTACCGGTCAGCACGCCTGTTACCGGAATGTTCAATTGGGCGCAGACATGCTGGGTCACCAGTTCGCTATCGCCGGTCACAATCTTGACCGTCACTCCGCTCTCCTTGAGTGCGGCGAGTGCGGCGCCGGCGCTTTCCTTGGGCGGATCGAGGAAACCCGCAAAACCCGCAAACACCAGTTCCGATTCGTCGCTGACGACGGCATGAGGGTGATCCAGCGGAACTTTGCGCCAGGCGATGCCCAATACCCGGAAACCTTCTTTTTCGAGAGCAATATGCTGCGCGTGTATGCTTTCCAGTGCTGCTTTGTCGAGAGGCGGAGTGACTTCAGTTCCCGTCTCTTCATAGACGGTGCAAAGACCGACGATCTCCTCGGCAGCGCCCTTGACTACCAGCATCCGGGTGTCCCCTTTATCCAGCAGAACGGATACTCGGCGTCGCTCGAAATCGAACGGGACTTCGTCGATCTTCTTCCAGGCGCTAACATCAATGTGTTCGTGGGCCAGGANNTCGAAGAAGCTGTTGAGATAGGCGAGTTCCAGCACCCTTTCGCTGGGCTTTCCTTGCGGATCCACATGCTGCTCCAGTCTTATCTTTGCTTCGGTCAGCGTGCCGGTCTTGTCCGTGCATAGGACATCCATTGACCCCAGATCAGTTATAGAGGCCAAACGCTTGACGATCACCCGTTTCTTCGCCATGTGCAGTGCGCCCCGAGATAACGTGACCGACACCACCATCGGCAACAGTTCCGGTGTCAACCCCACCGCGAGTGCCACGGCAAACAGGAAGGATTCCAGCCAAGGCTTGTGCTGTAGCGCGTTTACTAATAGCACGAACAGCACCAGTAATACGGTAAGACGCATGATAAGCAGGCCGAAGCGGTGCGTGCCGACCTCGAAGGCCGTCGCNNATCCTGGCGCTGCCGCTGATGATAGTGGTACCCATGAATACTGCATTGGTGGCCTCCTGCATATCGCTCGCATTAGCGGCAGGTGCCCCCGGACGCTTCTCAACAGGATAGGATTCGCCGGTCAGCAACCCCTGTTGGACGAATAGATCGTTCGCTTCCAGCACCAAACCGTCCGCAGGAACCATATCGCCTGCCGAGAGCACGGCGAGGTCGCCGGGAACCACTTCGGTCACCGGCACCTCGATGGATTTGCCATCGCGTATCACCCTGGCCCGCACCGAAACCGAATGGCGCAAGCTTTCAGCGGCTTTACCGGCGCGGTGCTCCTGGATAAAATCCAGGGTTACGCTGAACAGCACCATCACCGAAATGATGACAAAGTTGGTTATTTCTCCGGTAAAAGCGGAAATCGCACTGGCCACCAGGAGCAGGATGACCAGAGGATTCTTGAAGCGGGCGAGGAATTGCAGAAATAAAGGCCGTTCCTGGTGATCGCGGAACAGGTTGTGACCAAATTTGGCTAGTCGCGAACTGGCCTCGGCACTAGATAAACCGGCTGCATCGGTAGCCAGTTCTGCGAGTGGTTCTGCAAGAGGTTTTAGCCACCAAGTCGGCTCATCAGGCGTGGATTTGGACTTCACTTTAGAGTTGTTCATGTGGTCATCATGATTAACGAGTGGTGATATAACGGTTTAATCTCATAATGGGGCATTGAGATGCAGCTTGCAAAACAGAATTATTTTTGTCGTCCATTTGGTTAGTCTGCGAATACAAATAAATATTATGAAACACTATGTGTAGCGGCCTGCAAACATAAATCACAGGACCTGCAAACATCCGAATTTTCGGCCCGAATTATTTGCAAACAGCCATGATAGCATTGGCTCTGACTGCCTCCCCCGGTTTTGCATACTCCCCCACATCGAGCATGGTTGCTTGGTCACTCGGTTCATCCAGAGTCAGTGTCCAGATGAGATTCATGATCTGATTGGTTTTTATACGGCTAGGTGAAAGCTTCGAGCCTGTAATCCTGATTAGCAGACTGTTCGTGCCATCCTGATTGATTTGGGATGTGTCAATGGCTACGGTTTGGAGCTGGGGATGAAATTTGAGCGCGAAGTAGCGGTGCCCCATATGACTGGACCGAGGACGAGACTCTGACCGAACGGTATGGGTGGCTTGGGATCGGCGCCTGCCTTCAAGCGCAGATAACCGGAAGAGTAAATGACCAGCACTTGTGGAAATTGATCAGTATTGGGCACGTGCTTTGCAAAGGTTAAGAGCTTGGTCGTCCCCATCGATTTGCCATCGATCAAGAC
>PMJA01000123.1 GCA_003158415.1 Methylobacter sp. | reverse complement strand
GGAACTACGCACTAAAGTTGATGATGCGAAGGAAAAAACCAAGAAAGCACGGCGTCAGGCACAGCGGCGTAAGGAACACGAAAAAAAGGTATCTCCGGCAGCACCTCTTCCGATTGATAAATTAAAGACAACCTTCCCTGCAATTAATTTGTCCTCAGATCTTATTGACGGCGATATCGATACTTTCGGAGAAATCGAATGATAAGTTACGAGCACATTCATCCAGACTTCAGACACATTATGGGCTTGTCCGATAAAGAGCGAATGGATTTTATGGATCAGCCGCGATGGATTAGTTATAAAGTCGCACAGCTGATTTTGGACACCCTTCAAGGTTTGATGAATAAGCCGAAACGGCCACGAATGCCTAATCTTCTAATTGTCGGCGATTCAAATAACGGCAAGACAACCATCGTTCGACGTTTCAACGATCTGTGTGGTCAAGGATACGTTAACGATAATGCCGAACCGGTAAAACCTATCGTTCTTGCTGAAGCACCGCCTGGCGCTGAAGAAAAGGGCCTTTATATTTCCATCCTGGAACAGTTTTTTACGCCATACCGACCCAGTGATTCGACTGTGAAGCTTAGATATCAGGTTATACACTTACTNNATACCAGAATCCTTGTCCTT
This sequence comes from Methylobacter sp., assembly GCA_003158415.1. Taxonomy (GTDB): domain Bacteria; phylum Pseudomonadota; class Gammaproteobacteria; order Methylococcales; family Methylomonadaceae; genus Methylobacter_C. The sequence continues at coordinate 2,509 of PMJA01000123.1, read as the reverse complement.
GATGAATTTCATTCACTTTTGACCGGCTCTCCCATCAAGCAGCGAGAAGTGATGAATGCATTGAAACTGTTATGTAATGAGCTTGCCATTCCTATCGTGGGCGTCGGCACTCGCGAAGCAGTACGGGTACTGCATACCGACCCCCAACATGCGAGCCGTTTCGATGTGATTACTCTACCTTTGTGGGAACTTAATCAGGATTTTCAACGATTGCTTGCGGGGTTTGAAAAAATATTGCCGCTCAAAAAGCCGTCTGGACTTCATCAACCGGAGCTTGCCACGCTTATGCACATCATTTCTGGAGGTAATACAGGCGATCTGCATCGGCTTCTGATGGAATGTGCCAAAGAAGCCATAAAAACGGGTAAGGAACAAATAGACAAACCCATCATAGAAAGCAAAGCATGGCTAAGACCTACTCGTGGCATCCGGGAAATAGTGGTATAGCCCCGCGCTGGGCTGTTCCCGTGTCATTGCTGCCGGATGAGGTTATCTCTNNACGAGGTTTGGCCCAAGTGGAGGGTTTGGAGCTTAGATATTGATCGCTCCATACCAGAAGAGCGATTAAAACCACTGTCACTTATTTCCGGCATTTCGCCCGAAGCATTTCAGTTGGCAACCCTTTACCCGATTGCCAGCCGCATTCAACTCGGCCAGTTACCGGAAAAAGCCATCTGGCCGTGGATACTGGCGCTCGGAGCGCGCAATACCAAACGCAGAAGTGGTCTGCAATACTGCCCTGTATGTCTTTCAGAAGACACTAAGCCGTATTACCGACTCTATTGGCGATTTGCCTGGCACACAGGATGCGAACTGCATAAATGCAGCCTTCTGGATAGGTGTTGGAATTGCAATGCGCCTGTCGAGCCTCATCGACTCGTAGCGGAAAGTGAACATGAAGCTGTCTGTGCTACTTGTAAGGCTGACCTGAGAAACGCTATAGCCGAGCCTTGTTCCACTGATGCTCTGTTTTTCCAATTGGAAACAGATCAGGTTATTCGTGGAAATCATGGGGTGTATTTCGGAAGACCGGTTTCCGCAAACGATTGGTTTGAAGTCACTCACTTTTTTATTTCTTTGATTAGGCGAGCGAACCGAAGCGGTGCGGATAGTTTGATGAGCCTCATGAAGAATATGAATGTGGTTTTGCCTAAAGAATTACCAACGATAGCCGGTGCTGGCATTGAATTATTGCGTGTTCATGATCGCCAACAAATTTTCGTGGCTATATGGCGTTTTCTTCTGGCAAACAAAGACCAGCTTAAAGATGCTTTGAAAAAATCTGGAATTACCCGGCAAGGACTTTGTGATAAAGACGAAACTATTCCGGCACCGCTTATTGATCTGGTTGACGCGTTAATAAACAAACCTATAACCCGAACAAATCAGGCTAAATCATGTAGTCCAGGCCCTCGCCCACGGCATGAGGTTATACGCATGATGGACAGGCTTAAACGTAAACTGGAGAACGTTCGGCGATGACCGATACAGACATGGAGCATTTGAAAGAACAGCAGTGTGACGAGTGTGGCAAACCCGCTGTAAAAATATGGCGTGTTTATAAGGGGCATCGATACTGCTCGACATGTTATGCCAGAGTTTTCAAACGCCGAATTTGTCCGGGTTGCGGAAACTTCGCGCGATTGCCAAAAAACCAACCCAATGCAGTTTGTCAGCGTTGCGAAATCAATAAGCCCTGTGCTCGTTGTGGAAAAACAGATTATGAGATCGGTAAGATTACGATTTATGGGCCTGTTTGCAATGCATGTTTACCTTATTTTCATGAGCCTAAGCCGTGTGGGTTATGCGGCAAGCTAAGCATTTTTCTATCGCGCGTAAAACGGCTCAATATTGAAGTGCCCGTTTGTCCCAGTTGCGCTAGGCCAGATCATGGCAATTGCCAAGCTTGCCGCCGTCACCGTTTGCTGACAGAAGCACCGGATGGCCGGATGTTATGCAATGTATGCTTGGAAAAAGGTAATGTGCCCTGTCCAGAATGCGGTGAAACAATGCCTGCCGGTTATGGACGGCGGTGTGAAGCATGTTACTGGAAGAGCTTACTGGAAAAGCGTATAAAAATGGACTGTGCGGCTTTTTCTTCACCACAGATGGCAGCTTTTTTTGAAGCATTTGGACAATGGCTTGGCCGCAAGGTCGGTGCAAAAAAAGCGGCTTCGACCATTCATCGTTATTTATCGTTTTTCATAGAGATCGAGCAGCAATGGAAGGAGATACCGAAATATGACATGTTACTGGCGCATTTTGGAACTTTGCGTCTACGCCGGATGCTTCTCCCAGTGAGTTGGATGGAAGAAAGAGGATTCATCGTACCCAGTGCTGTTGCGAAAGAAGATGATTCGAACAGGCGGCGAATAACAACTATTCTGAACAAATTTCCGACGGGATCACCGGAGCAAGTGCTTCTATCGGGTTACCACCAGTTAATGATTAAGAGCCTGGAGGCGGATAAAACGACAATCGGTTCTATCCGTTTGGCGCTATCGCCGGC
>PMJA01000013.1 GCA_003158415.1 Methylobacter sp. | reverse complement strand
TCAACCTAAAAAAATCAGTTGAACTAAAGGTTATAATTGGCAGCGTCCGAATTATAGGAGCTAAGCCATGGTATTACCCCCAAAAGTTATTCACCCAAAAGGTGACACAGAACTAAGCTTTAAAAAGCGTGAAATCAGCGCACTGGTTGCCGATACATTTGATGGAAAAATCCATATTGAATGGGATCCGCAAGCCCAAGTCACCCCCTTGGGACAGTTGCCGTTTTTTATCCAGTTTTTAAAAATGGGCCACTTATTCGAACCCTGGGTTGATCAATGTCCGTTAAGCTATGCCAGTAATAATGCGCCCAAAAAAGTCAATGTGCTGGGATCGTTTTTGCTATCCATTCTTGCTGGTCATAACCGTTATGCGCATATCACCAGTTTAATGGGAGATAGTGTCAACTCCAAATTATTGGGTATGACTAAAGTAGTCAGTGATGACAGCGCTCGGAGAGCACTTTGGAAGATTGATGAGGAAGAAGGTATTCATTGGCTGCAAGACCATTTGGCTTATTGTTACAGTCCCTTGCTCAGTCAACCGTGGATACTGGATGCGGATGTGACGGTTAAACCCCTGTATGGCAAACAGGAAGGTGCCGTCGTTGGCTATAATCCCCACAAGCCGGGCCGTCCTTCGCATACCTATCACACTTACATGATCGCGAATTTGCGCTTAATCCTTGAGGTTGAGGTTCAGGCCGGCGACCAAAGTTCATCCGCCTATTCGGCACCAGGCTTATGGGCCTTACTGGATCGCATACCACGCACGAACTGGCCTGCCTTTATTCGGGGCGATTGTGATTGGGGCAGCGACACCATCATGACCGAAGCCGAGCAGCGCGGCATCGACTATTTGTTCAAGCTTCGGAAATCACCCTATGTCAAGAAACTGATCCTTCAGCAGCATTGCAAACCCGGTTGGCAGAAAATCCACTCTGGCTGGGAGGCCTTATCCACTGAACTCAAGTTGAGTACCTGGAAACAGCCGCGCCGTGTTGTCCTGGTTCGGCGTCGGCTACACGAAAACATAGTTATTGCACCGGATACAGACAAAGCCTTGCCCCAGCAGTTATCGCTTCTTGAACCCGCTGAAGACATGGCCGCTTTAGAATACAGTGTCTTGGTTACCTCGCTAGCATCAGAGGTGGTGACCATCGTCCAGCATTATCGGGATCGTGCCGATTGCGAAAACAATTTTGATGAAATAAAAAACCAATGGGGCTGGGGTGGCTTTGTGACTCAAAAAATCAAACCGTGCCGTTTTATCGCACGAATGATTGCGCTCATCTATAACTGGTGGTCACTGTTTGTCAGACTGGCAGAACCGGATAAACATTATGAAGCCATCGTTTCCAGACCTCTGCTGTTGCATGGTGTCGGCAAACAAACGAATCATGCAGCACAAAAGACACTCACTATAACCAGCACACACGGCCGGGCCTCTTATGTAAGAGCCGCTTACGAGCGAGTGTGTGCGTTTTTTGATGAACTAAAAACCATTGCGTCGCAGTTGACTCCAATACAGTGCTGGTGCCGTATTTTGAGTGAAGCGATGAAAAAATACTTGAAAGGCGCTCTTTTGAAGCCTCCGGATTTGATCAATTGTGAGTGCTAAACACACCACATTATCCTCATTTTCCTGTCAAGTTTATGCTGAATATTTTCGGTAGGGTTAATCTCAACTGATTTTTTTAGGTTTATCCACCTGCTCAAAACGCTTATTCATATCCAGATGCATTTGCTCAAAGCGCTTATCGATCTGCTCAAAGCGTCTTTCCATCTGCTTAAAACCTTCAACCATCAGCTCACGCTGATGTTTCAATTCTTCTTCCACTCGGATGGTTCTTTCCCGCAGATCCAATTCATAACGCACATTGGCGTTTAATGTCTCCGGTATTTCGGATAACGTTTTCTTGATGAGCCACTGGATTTGCTCAATATCTTCTTGTGCTAAAGCCATTGTTATCAGCCCCTTTTGCCTGTTTCACAAATGCTTACGCCTTACAATACCGTCAGATGGTCGCTGCTTTCGGTATGGATCAGATCACCGCTACGTTGCAAGACAAAATAACCCCGCCTTAACGCTTCTTCTTTGGCATCATCATTGATATGGAAGGCGGCAATTGCGCCATATTGCTTAAATGCCTGATAGATCGGAAATAGCTTTTTAAAGTGCCGCATTTTCCGGTCTAACTTATCCAGATCATTTTTATGCGCTTTATATTTCACTTCGACAACGGCAATGACATCGCCATTGGTCATGACCAGATCATATTCTTCCTGAATTTGGCCACGGTGCTTTTCCATGTTTTTTACCACATCATCAAAGCGAATCTTGCCTAAGCGGTTGTCTTTTATCAGGCTTTGAAAAAANNTTGCTCATCCGTGCGTTTCATTTGCTCATCCGTGCGATTTTGCGCCTCGTGCATATTTTTGGTGTCAATCGCTAAACTTGCAACCAACGCTTTCAATTCATCATCGGTCATAATCAATCCTTGAGGATTTCAGGGTATGTTTAAGATTCTAGCATAGACGATAAATAGCGGCTACTATTTACCCTAACGAGACCCGTAAGAGCGCAAAGCGAATGCTGCCTGGGATGACGAACTGCGTGGAGACCCATGCCGACGTGGACTAAGCGCATAGTGTCAGGTTTTTTTACACAGTGCTTATTTACTGTAGCCGGTAGAATTCAAGGCAAAAAAAAACCGCCCAAAAGGGCGGTTTTTATCGTAACGACAGCCGGTTGGTTAAGGCGAAACGGGGATGCTGCGCCTTAGCTTTGGGCTTTAAGCCGCTTTACGACGACGGCTATAACCGAAAGCCGCAAAACCGAGACCCACCATGGTCATAGGCTCAGGGACTGCGCTGATATCATAGGATGTGCTATTATTCAAACCTGTTACGCTTCCGTCAGTTATGATGTCTTGCACATAAAGGGTTGAGTAGCCTGAGAAGTTCGCATATGGACTAGACACGCTGTTAATGCTATTAAAGGATGCGATTAGAGTCGTTAATCCGGCGTCTGAGTAGATGTTTGTAGTCACGTTACCAATGCCTGATGTAGTTGTTGTATCCAGATTAGCAATGTTAAAGCCAAAGGGGTCGGTAGTAGTTACCGAGTAGATGAACGTGCCGGTACTTGTGCCGCCAGCAATGATAGTTCCCACGGAGTAGAGATCTTTGCCTGTACTATCATTTTCCGATAAGGTGAACGCCGCAGGGGTAAAGCTAGTAACGCTAATTAATGTGAACGCGGTATCACCGTCGCCGCTAACTGGCGCTGAACTGATGCCAAAAGCGGGAAGTGGGGGATTGCTATCTACTATCGTGCCATTACTTACCCAATCGGATTGAGTGCCTGACCAAGTCCATAACCCGGCAGAAGCCGATTCACTTGCCATCAATGCGCCAGCCATCACTATGCTGCTGGCTAATAATTTAATTTTCATTGTTGTATCCTTAATAAGGTTGTATTCAAGTATTTTTTCGCATATTAACCATTCATAAATTTGATCAAATCTATGCGGTGTATTTTGCCGTGTTGGCGCACTGCCCCGCAAATACTTAACAGCAGCATCCGTGCCAACAAATATAAATAACATTTATTACAATGGGTTAAGCTATGTTTCGCGCAATAAGAGTTAATAGCGGCAAGACTGGGTGGCTGCAAGTGTAAAAAATCCTGACACTTTATCCGGGCTGATCCCGCTTTTTCCGTTCTCTTGCGCGGCGTCACCGGCATTAAGCTCAAGAAAATCGTCATATCGGCAGGGATGCTTTGTATCCGGGCATCTAAGCGGAGGGTGTATAACGATGAGCGTCGGCGCTTGGGAAATCGCGCCTTATGTAGCGGAGTCCCGCTGGCTGAGCGGAGCCGAAGCCAGCGTACCCTACTTTTCTGTTGTATTCTGTAAAGCTGGAGTTTACAAAGCCTCGTTTCCCAAGCCGGAGCTTGGGAAACGAGCCCTACAATCTTAGAAAAACGTCTTAACAACGATAGAGAGTACACCGGCCATAATAAAGCCCAGCATCCATTTATTGAAAGTGGCCTCAGCCTTTAAAACAGCCAAATCAATTTTGACGGGAGCAAATGCGGTATCTAAAGCCGATTTTAATTCGTCGGTTGTAACCAGCTTATCTTNNAGCCTCGGCAATAACCCGCACCACGGCTTAGGCCTGTTCTTGCGATATGCCTGCGGTTTTGAGCTTGTCTACCAGTTCAAGAGTATCAAAAGTAAGGGTGGTCATGATGCAGTTCCTTTAAGTTAGGTTAGCCAAAATAGACCGGAACATCCGGCATGTCAAGTGAACCACTACACATTCCAGCAAGCCTCAATGGAACACAGCCTTGTAGGCTTAAAAGTGCGGGGAAATTCATAGCGCTCATGTAACGTAGGGCGC
>PMJA01000272.1 GCA_003158415.1 Methylobacter sp. | reverse complement strand
GCAACGCTTGCCGGCGGAAAAACGCGATGGCGTATTGCGCATATTACGTTTTGCCGAACAGTTGGGTGCCGAGACCGTGGCTTTGAGTGCGCCCGATATGAGCGCCGCCCTCATCAATCTGTCCAATGAAAGAAATATTACCAAGATAATCATGGGGAAGCCGACCCGCCGGGGCTGGAAGCGGTTGTTGCTGGGCTCGGTGGTGGATATGCTGATTAGCGATGCCCATAATATTAATCTCTATCTGCTGGGCAGTCCCCTGCCCGAAAGAGACGGCGGACGAGATAAGCTAGAGGGGACTCTGTACCGGAAAAACCCGCTGCCTGGGCTTAGCGGAAGACTGGCATCCCGAAAAAAAAATACCTTGGGTTATGCCTGGGCCTTGGTTGTGACAGTCGCCAGCACCGGACTGGCTTACCTGATGTTCGGCAGGTTCGAGCTGACCAATCTGATTATGGTNNGTGACCTTTATGGCGATGCTAACGGTGGGGGTATTGATCAGTAACCTGACGGCTAATATGCGTTCCCAAGCCAAGGTGGCAGGGCACCGGGAGCGCCGAGCGACAGTGCTCTATGCGATGAGCCGGGATATGACCGCAGGCCAGAGTGAGGATGAAATTGTGCGGTCAGCGGTACATCATCTCTATTCCGAGTTCGGTAGCCGAAATGTCATTCTTTTTCCAGATGTTAATGGCCGCATTATGTATCCTACAGGTCGCGCTATTCCTGAATCGCTGCAAGCCGCCGACCGCAGTGTTGCCCAGTGGGTTATGGATCATAACGAGCTTGCAGGGCAGGGCACGCATACCTTGCCTGGTGCCGAGGCTGTTTATTTTCCACTGAGTAACAAGGAAGCCACGCTGGGCGTTTTGGTTTTGCTCCCGGTTAATTTGCGTCGGGTGTTCCTGCCGGAACAACAGAAATTGCTGGAAACCTTTCTTGGGCAGATTGCCCAGGCGATTATCCGTGTAAGGCTGACGGAGCAAGCCCGAAAAGCTCAAGTGGAAATGGAAGCAGAACGCTTGCGCAACTCGTTGCTCAGTTCCATTTCCCATGACTTACGCACGCCGCTGGCGACCATCGTCGGTTCAGCCAGTGCTTTAGTGGAGGACGACAACGCACTCAAGCCCGAAGACAAGCTGGAACTAAGTCGCGCTATTTACGATGAAGGCTTACGGATGTCGAGCCTGGTCAATAATATCCTGGATATGGCGCGGCTGGATGCAGGGGCCGTCGAGCTGAACAAACAGTGGTATCCGCTGGAGGAAATTATAGGCACCGTGCTGACGCGCTTGCAAAAACGTTTGGCGGGCCGCCGTGTAACCGTTAAATTGCCGCCCGGCATCCCGATGATTTATGCCGATGCGATGATGGTCGAACAGGTTTTGATCAATCTGCTGGAAAATGTCCTGCGTTATACGCCGGAACATAGCACTGTGGAGATCCTGGCGAAGGCTTCTGCGTCTACTGTGGAAATCTCGGTGGCCGATCAGGGGCCGGGTATCCCGGCCGGTTGCGAATCCAAGCTGTTTGAAAAATTTTATCGGGTACGCCACGAGGCGGCGCAAAGCGGGGTTGGGTTGGGTTTGGCGATATGCCGGGCCATCATTGTAGCGCATGGCGGCAGCATTCGAGCGCAAAACCGGCCTACGGGAGGCGCGGAGTTTTCGTTCATGATTCCCCAAGGGCACACGCCGCCAGTGCTGGGGCAGGAACAATGAGTCCTGTTGCCAGCCCCGTTATTGTCGTCATAGAGGATGATCCTGCGATACGCCTGTTTTTGCGTAAAGGCCTGGGTGCCCATGGTTTCAAGGTGTTCGAGGCGGAACTAGGCCGACAAGGTATCGTTGAAGCAAGCATACGCAAACCGGATCTCATCATCCTGGATCTGGGCTTGCCCGACATGGAGGGTGTAGCCGTGATCAAGGCGATACGCGAATGGTCGGCTATGCCGATTATTATTTTGTCCGCACGTAGCGCCGAGCAGCATAAAATCGAGGCGCTGGATGCCGGCGCCGACGATTACCTGACCAAGCCGTTTGGTTTAGGAGAGTTGCTGGCCCGCATCCGGGTAGAAATGAGGCATTCGGTAAGCAGTCCGGAGCAGGATCAAAGCGGGATTTTCATGACCGGCGCGATGAAAGTCGATTTACTCAAGCGTCAGGTTGTTGTTGGTGATAGGGACGTTCATCTGACACCGATTCAGTACCGGCTATTGTCCGTACTGATTAAAAATGCCGGCAAGGTATTGACGCATCAATACATACTCAAGGAAGTCTGGGGGCCGTCTTATAGGGATAACTCACATTATCTGCGGATTTACATGAGCCAGCTCAGGCAAAAGCTGGAAACCGACCCGACGCAGCCCCAGTATTTGTTGACAGAATCGGGTGTAGGTTACCGGCTTAAAGTGTAATTTTTACAAAGAAATTCACACCAATGAATGAAGGACGGCAGGATTATGTTGGGCGATATGTTCAATAACGGCTTAAAAAACAGTGCCAGCGGGCCGTACCTCTGCCCGCCACCGAACTGATTATGGGTTCAACAGCCTATCGTGGCGCGATAAATAAGCGTCGCGGATCTCCTTGCTTAACAGTGCGGTATTTTCCAGAAAACCCGTTAGATATTCGTGTAAACCTTCCCTAAATGCATCTTCGATACGGCCGAAATGCAGCGCAGCGTGTTGTATGCCGACAATACGGCGCGCCTCATGTCCTGAATGCCCACTAATATCGATCAAGGCGGCCTCCACTTCGTTCATACAGGCATGTAGCGAGCGAGGCATATCGTCTCTGAAAATAAGCAACTCGCTGACCCGTTGCGGCGAAATTACGTCGCGGTATATTTTTTGGTAAGCTTCGAAAGCGCTGACTGATTTCAGTAAGGAACCCCATTGGTAGTAATCAGCCGCGCCGCCGACATCGGTCAGGCTGGGCAATAGTATGTGATATTTTACATCCAGTATGCGCGCCGTGTTGTCGGCGCGCTCGAGAAAAGTGCCCAACTTGATGAAGTTAAGCCCAATATCTTTGATGATGGTACCCAAAGTGACTCCGCGAAACAGATGCGAGCGATTCTTGACCCAGTCGAAAAAAGCCTGGAATTTCTCAGTATCCATCTGCCGTGGCAAACGATTGAGTTCCAGCCAGGTGTCGTTGATGACTTCCCACATTTCCGAGGTAATTGCGCCTCGCACGGTGCGCGCATTCTCGCGCGCCAGCCGCAGGCAGCTATAAATGCTGGCCGGGTTGTCCGGATCTAACGCCATATAATGGGTAACGGTATCTGCTTTGGCCAGCCCGTATTTGACTTCGTAACCGTCGGCACAACCGGTTATATTCAGCGGTGCATACCATAAATAGGCCTGAGTGCCTTCAATATCCAGCGGCATCAGCGATGTGCGGTGCGCCACATCCAATACGCGTGCGGTGTTTTCGGCGCGTTCGATATGACGCGCCATCCAAAATAAATTTTCTGCGGTGCGAGATAGCATAATTAGTCCTCTAATACCCAAGTGTCTTTGGTGCCGCCGCCCTGCGACGAATTGACCACCAGCGAGCCTTCGTTGAGCGCCACCCGCGTCAGCCCGCCCGGTACGATACGCACTTCCTTGCCGGATAAGACGAACGGTCTCAGATCGACATGGCGTGGCGCAACGCCTGAGTCCACAAGGGTCGGACAGCCTGATAGCGCCAGTGTCGGCTGGGCGATAAATTTGGCAGGTTCCTCCAGTATGCGTTGTTTGTAAGCTTCTATTTCAGCCTGCGAGCTGGTAGGGCCTACCAGCATACCGTAACCGCCTGAGCCTTGCACTTCCTTGATCACCAGTTCCGGCAAATGTGCGAGTACGTACTTCAAATCTTCAGGCTCACTCAGACGCCAGGTCGGTACATTGGACAGTAGCGGTGTTTCGCCGAGATAAAATCGGATCATTTCCGGTACGAACAGATAGGTGGATTTATCGTCCGCCACGCCGGTGCCGACACCGTTGGCCAGCGCCACGTTGCCGCTGCAATAGGCGTCCATCAAACCCGGTACGCCAAGCGTCGAATCGGGGCGGAACACCCGTGGATCGATAAAATCGTCGTCCACCCGCCGGTAAATCACATGCACCTGTTGCGGCCCTTCTGTGGTGTGCATGTAAACCTTTTGTTGATGCACGAACAAATCCTGGCCTTCGACCAGTTCCACACCCATTTGACTGGCGAGGTAGGCGTGTTCGAAATAGGCGCTGTTATAAGATCCGGGCGTCATCACCACAATGACCGGATAAGCGACATTCGGCGGCGCCGCTTCGCGCAGGGTGTTGAGCAGCATTTGCGGATAGTGTTCGACCGGCTCGACGGTATGTTTGGCAAACAATTCCGGAAATAAACGCATCATGGTTTTACGGTTTTCCAGCATATAGGAAACTCCGGACGGCGTACGCAGATTGTCTTCCAATACATAGAAATCGTTTTTTGCAACCCGTACCAGATCAATCCCGGCGATATGGGCATAAACCTGATTAGGCAGGTCGACGCCCTGCATCTCGGGGCGATACTGCGCGTTATCCAACACCTGATGAGCACTGATCACGCCGGCCTTAATGATTTCTTTGTCGTGATAAATGTCGTGCATAAAGGCATTAAGCGCGCGCACCCGTTGTTTGAGACCCAATTCCAAACGCTGCCATTCCGTCGCGCCGAAAATACGCGGGACTATGTCAAATGGAATCAGACGCTCCGTGTCGTCTGTTTCGCCGTAGACTGCAAAGGTAACGCCCAGTCGCCGGAACAATAACTTGGCTTCAGCGTTTTTACGCTTCAACGTGCCCTCCGGCAAATCTTTTAACCAGTGTCCGTAGTGTTTATAAATTTCACGAACGGCTCCATTATCGGCGTACATTTCGTTAAAATATTTTTTTAAAATTTTCGTATTCATGCTTAATCTTATGAAGAAGTCTTTCGTTAAAATATTTTTTGTTTTTCTTAAAACATTAAGCAAGTGTTAGGCCATAATTATATAAGCTTGTTTATGATGCGAAATAAGGATGCCTACAGCGATTACTGCGCCGGAACGGCTGGTTGTTTAATGGCTGCTATCTATTCTAGGGCTCTTATGGGTGCAATGCTAATGTTTTAGGCATTGCGCCAACAATATGACCAGAGTAGCGTAAAATACCTCTATGATTATAGAGGAAGATAAATTTTTTGAGCATAATATTAAATTTTTAAAAAAACTGAAATGTGGAACAATTCATGCTTTAGCTATTGCATGCTGCTTACTAAAACAAAGTTGTTGTAGTAGCCAAACTCCCATCGGGCAACAGGAAGAAAAATTATGACCATACGCGTCGCCATTCGTCACAAAACGGTATACAGCTTTGACCGGCCGGTATCGTTGTCGCCTCATGTATTTCGATTACGTCCGGCGGTACATAGCCGTACGCCCATCAAGGCTTACGCCTTGCGCATCGAGCCGAAAAATCATTTTATCAATTGGCAGCAAGATCCTTTCGGCAATATTGTTGCGCGGGTGGTATTTCCTGATAAATGCCAAAAACTCAGCGTTGAAGTTGAAGTTATCGCCGATATGACGGTGATTAATCCCTTCGATTTTTTTGTTGAGGATTATGCCGAGAACTATCCGTTTAAATACGATGCCATGACCCTCAAAGAGCTGCAACCCTACCTGGAAGTCACTGAAAATGGCCCGTTATTGGTGCAGTGGGTCAAAGAACTGGATGTCGGCAAACGCTCCATCAATGATTTTTTAGTCGATATTAACCGCAAAGTTTTTGCCGCAATCAGTTATAACATACGCATGGAAGTGGGCATACAAAGCTGTGAAGATACGCTGAAAATACTCAGTGGCTCATGCCGGGATTCGGCGTGGCTGCTGGTGCAGGTTTTGCGCCATCTGGGGCTGGCCGCCCGCTTTGTGTCCGGTTATCTGGTGCAGCTGACCTCCGATATAAAATCGCTGGACGGGCCATCGGGGCCGGAGCATGATTTCACCGACCTGCATGCGTGGACGGAAGTGTTTATACCCGGCGCCGGCTGGATAGGCCTGGATCCTACGTCGGGCTTGTTGGCGGGCGAGGGCCATATTCCATTGGCGTGTACGCCCGATCCTGCCAGCGCCGCGCCGGTCACCGGCGGCACCGACAAGTGCGAAGTGGCGTTTGAATTTTCCAATACCGTGGATCGTTTGCACGAAGATCCGCGCGTCACCAAGCCTTATACCGATGAACAGTGGTATCACATCGACGCCTTGGGTCAATACGTCGATAAACGGCTGATTGAGGATGATGTGCGGCTGACGATGGGCGGGGAACCGACCTTTGTTTCGGTCGATGATATGGAAGGCGATGAATGGAACACGCACGCTGATGGTGCAAACAAACGTGACCTTGCACAACAATTGACCATTCGTTTACGCGATGAGTTTGCCAAGGGCGCAATGCTGCATTACGGTCAAGGCAAATGGTATCCCGGCGAGCCGTTGCCGCGCTGGCAATACGGCATATTCTGGCGTAAAGACGGCGCATCAATCTGGCGTAACCCGTCGTTGCTAGCCGATATTAATAAAGATTACGGGCATACGGTTAAGCAGGCGCAAAAATTCATACAGCAAATCAGCCGACATTTGGGTGTGCATACCCGCTATGTAGCCACGGCTTTTGAAGACAGTTTTTATTATCTCTGGCAGGAAGGCACGATACCCGAAAATATCGATCCTTTAAAAAGCAATTTAAAAGACTCTATCGAGCGCAAAACGTTAACCAAACTATTGGATACCGGTTTAGACCAGCCCGCAGGTTTTGCCTTGCCGATAAAATGGAATGGCGCTGAGCTGTGCTGGCAGAGCGGCCCCTGGGATTTCCGGCGCGGCGCGATGTTTTTAATCCCCGGCAATTCGCCGATGGGCATGCGTTTGCCGTTAGCCAGCCTGCCTTGGGTTGCGCCGGACAAGCGTGATCCTACCGAACCCCAAAGCCTGTTTGAAGATTTGCCGGAATTGGCCGATTATTACGGCGAGGTGATGCGCCGCTACAGCCGCCTGGATGCCAAAACCAATGAACATCCCGAAATTATCGAACAGGAAACCGGCGATGACGAGGCGATAGAAGTTGAAGTGCCGCATACCGCGCTGTGTGTGGAAGCCAGGGAAGGGCGCTTGTATATCTTTATGCCGCCGTTGACCTCGTTGGAACATTATCTGGAACTGGTCGCGGCCATTGAAGCCACCGCCGAAAGTCTGGCTATACCTGTGGTATTGGAAGGTTATGAGCCGCCGCGCGATTATCGCGTCGAACGCTTAATGGTGACGCCTGATCCCGGTGTTATCGAAGTGAATATACATCCGTCCAAAACCTGGCAGGAGTTGGTGAACAAAACCACCGTGCTTTATGATCTGGCGCACCAAACTCGGCTGGGCACCGAAAAGTTTATGCAGGACGGGCGTCATACCGGCACCGGTGGCGGCAACCATATTACCATGGGTGCGGAGATGCCCACCGATAGCCCGATATTGCGCCGCCCCGATTTATTGCGCAGCCTGGTTACCTACTGGCAACATCATCCCGGTTTGTCGTATTTGTTTTCAGGCATGTTTATCGGCCCGACCAGTCAAGCGCCGCGCGTCGATGAAGGCCGGGATGAAAAACTTTATGAACTGGAAATCGCCTTTCAACAAATGCCTGAAGGCGAAACGCCAGCGCCGTGGCTGGTTGATCGCCTGCTGCGCCATTTGCTGACCGATATTACCGGCAACACCCATCGTTCCGAGTTTTGTATCGATAAACTCTATTCGCCGGACAGTTCCACAGGAAGATTGGGCATACTCGAGCTGCGCTCCTTCGAGATGCCGCCGCATGCGCGCATGTCGCTGGTGCAGACCGTATTGCTGCGATCCTTGATCGCCTGGTTCTGGCGCGTACCTTACAAGCACGATTTAGTGCGCTGGGGAACCGAGCTGCATGACCAGTTTATGTTGCCGCATTATGTACGCGAAGACATGAAACGAGTGACTCAAGACCTGCAACGTGCCGGTTTCGGCTTTGACCTGGAATGGCTGGATCCGTTTTTCGAATTCCGCTTTCCGCGCTATGGTAATACCCTGATAGACGGCGTGGACATGGAATTGCGTTTTGCAATCGAACCCTGGCATGTACTGGGCGAGGAAGTTAGCAGCACCGGCACTGCGCGTTATGTGGATTCGTCGGTGGAGCGTTTGCAGGTGTCGGTCACCGGATTTACCGAGGGTCGTTATGTCGTCACCTGTAACGGCAGGCGATTGCCCATGCGCAACACCGGCCGTAAAGGCGAGTTTGTCGCCGGCGTACGTTATCGGGCCTGGCAGCCGCCTTCGGCCTTGCACCCCACGATTGCGCCACATACGCCGCTGGTTTTCGATATGATCGATACCTGGAACGGTCGTTCGGTGGGCGGTTGCACCTATTATGTCGCTCATCCCGGCGGTCGCAGTTATGACGATTTTCCGGTCAATGATTATGCGGCGGAAACCCGGCGCATGACGCGTTTTTGGGATTACAGTCATACGCCGGGCGTTATCATACGTCCGCCGCTGGCTTCATCGCCGGTTGCGGCCTCGGATAAGCCGTTATTGGCAACGTTTAGCGTTACTGATGCCGCGCCCAGGGCGATGGCGCCGCCTGCGGAAGAATTGAGTACGGAGTATCCGTTTACGCTGGATTTACGCCATCGCAGCCGGTAATTTATCATTCAAAAATTTTTTGTACCACAAAGAGCACGAAGGACACGAAGGAAAATTTATTCATCGTTCCCATGCTCCGCGTCTCGCACCGCAGGAGCTGTGCAGGATTCGTTCCCACGCCGGAGCGTGGGAACGATATAATATGGCAACGCATGTCGAATAAGCAGATAGTAATAACGACATAAACACGGGGACTAATTTAAATGAGCGATAAATTAAAAGCACTGACTCCAGCAACATTGATACTGGAAGGTAATAGTTATTCATTGCCTACCTACATCGGCGTTGAAGGCGAAAAAGCCATCGATATTACCAAGTTGCGCAGCCAAACCGGCTATGTAACGCTGGATGACGGTTACGGCAATACCGGCGCCTGTGAAAGCGCCATCACTTATATCGACGGCGAAAAAGGCATACTCCGTTATCGCGGCTATCCTATAGAAGAATTGGCCGAACATTCGCGGTTTGTCGAGGTCGCTTATTTGTTGCTGTATGGCGAATTGCCCAGTAGCGAGCAATTGTTGACTTTTTCAACCCGTCTTAATGAGTCATCCATCATTCATGAAGATGTGCATCATTTTTTCAGCGGCTTTCCGCGCGGCTCTCATCCTATGGGCATACTGGCGACTATGGTGGCATCGTTGTCTACATTTTATCCGCTGCCCGACCAGTTGGATGCCGATACGGAAGTGCAAATTGTCGCCAATCTAGTTTCTCAGGTGCGCACTATTGCCGCCTTTTCGTATAAAAAATCAATCGGTGAACCGCTGGTTTATCCGTCCATCAAGTACAAATACACCAGCAACTTTCTAAATATGATGTTCTCATCGCCCGTGCGCGATTATCAACTGGATCCCGACATCGTCCGCGCCATTGATATGTTGTTGATACTGCATGCGGATCATGAACAAAACTGTAGCACGTCATCGGTGCGCACGGCGGGTTCCAGTATGGCTAATGTGTATGCGGTCATTACCGCAGGTATTGCCGCGCTTTGGGGGCCGCGCCATGGCGGCGCCAATCAGGAAGTGATTAAAATGCTGGAACAGATCCATGCCGAAGGCGGCGATGGCACCGAGTTTATCAATCAGGCCAAAGACAAGAATTCCGGGCGCAGGCTGATGGGTTTCGGTCACCGGGTTTATAAAAACTTCGACCCCCGCGCCCAGGTCTTAAAACAGCATTGCGATAAGTTGCTGAATAAACCCGGCGTCAACGATCCGCTGTTGGATATCGCCAGACGGCTGGAAGAGATTGCGCTCAATGACGACTATTTTATTTCCCGGAAATTGTATCCTAATGTGGATTTTTACTCGGGGCTGATCCTGCGTGCGGCGGGCATCCCCACCAATATGTTCACCGTTATCTTTGCGATAGGCCGTATGCCTGGCTGGCTGGCGCATTGGCGGGAAATGATCCACGGCGAGCAGGTCACTATTTACCGTCCCCGCCAAATTTATGTCGGCGAGACTTTGCGTCATTATCAGTCTATTAATGAACGGATATAAATAAACAAAAGGAATGATCCGTGCCTGATACCAAACCTCCGGCCAACGAATTAGGCTCGCAATATTATGCTACGCAATTGGGCGTTTACGATGAAATGTATGCCGCTGAAAATAAAGCGCTGCCTTATTGGCAGCGTTTTATGGCGGCGCTGGATAGCATGGGCAGCGAAAAACTGGAGCTGCGCCGCCGGGAAGCCCAGCGGCTGTTGCGTGAAAACGGCGTTACCTACAATGTTTACGGCGATGCGCAAAACCTGATCCGGCCGTGGCGGCTGGATCCCGTTCCCTTATTGATCAGCAGCGAAGAATGGACGGTTATCGAGGCGGGCCTTAAGCAACGTGCCGAGCTGCTTGACTTGATACTGAAAGACCTATACGGCAAACAAACCCTGTTAAAAAAGGGCTTGTTGCCTGCCGAGCTGATTTTCGGTCATGAAGGTTTTTTGCATGCCTGCGTCGGCATCGAGCAAACCCGGCAGCGACAGTTGACGCTGTATTCGGCGAATCTTGCCCGCGGCCCCAACGGGCGCATGTGGGTATTGGATGACCGCACCCAGGCGCCTTCGGGTTTCGGCTATGCCTTGGAAAACCGCACGGTGATGCGGCGGGTTTTATCCGATATTTTTCGGGAAACGCATGTACACAGGTTGTCCGGCTTTTTTAAGTCTATGCGCAAGGGGCTGGTGGATATTGCGCCGCACAATAAGGAAGATCCCCGCATCGTCGTGCTCACGCCGGGGCCGCTCAACGAAACTTATTTCGAACACGCTTATCTGGCGGCTTATCTGGGTTTTACCCTGGTACAGGGCGGCGACCTGACGGTGCGTGACGGTCGGGTCTGGCTTAAATCATTGGAGGGCTTGCAAGCGGTCGACGTTATTTTACGCCGCGTCGACGACTCTTTTTGCGATCCTTTGGAATTGCGCAGCAGCTCACAGCTGGGGGTGGCGGGATTGCTGGATGTGGTGCGGCGCGGCAATGTCGCGATTGCCAATCCGCTGGGCAGCAGTGTCCTGGAAAATCCCGGTTTGCTGGCGTTTTTACCCCGATTATCGCGTCATTTTTTAAACCAGGAACTTAAGCTGTCCTCGGTGGCGACCTGGTGGTGCGGGCAGCGTCGCGAGCGCGATTTTGTGTTGCAAAATCTGGATAGATTGGTCATTAAACCCATCAATCGTAGTCAGGGCAATTATACGGTATTCGGCGGCCTGTTAAGCAGTCAGGAAAAAGAATCCCTGCGCCGCCGGATTATCGCTAAACCGCATGGTTTTATAGGCCAGGAACAAGTCAGTTTTTCTACGTTACCGGCGTTTATCGACCATCATATCGAACCGCGTAACGCTGTTTTACGCAATTTTGTGGTTGCCAACGGCGATGATTATGTGGTGATGCCCGGCGGTTTAACCCGCATTGCCCGCCAAAAAGATAATTTTATCGTCTCCAATCAGGCCGGCGGCATCAGCAAAGACACCTGGATATTGGCCGCCGAACCGGATAAGCCGGTCAGTTTATGGATACAACCCCGGCATAATCAATTGATCGATGTCGTCACCGAACCATTAACCAGTCGCGCCGCCGACAATCTGTTTTGGGTGGGTCGCCATCTTGAACGCATAGAAGCGGCAACCCGGCTGTTGCGCACGGTTTTGCTGAAATACCGGGAAACGCTGGAAGTTAAAGATTCCGTCGATAATGATTGCCTTAAGGTATTGTTACGGACATTGACCCTGGTCACCGGCACTTATCCGGGCTTTATCAAAGGCGATCCACAACGCCTGAAAACACCCGATGCCGAATTGCTGTCGTTGGCTAAAGACAGTCATCGCAAAGGTACTTTGACAGAGAATATTCAGGCTTTTGTCCATGCGGCATTCAGTAGTCGAGACTTGTGGTCGCAAGATACCTGGCGCAGCGTCGATAATATTCAACGCCGATGGCAACAACGGGTCGTCAATAATCAAGACCTCACTATCGAACAGTTGCCGAGTCATCTGGACGATTTAATTACCGGACTTGTCGCCTTTATCGGTTTAACCGGCGAGAGCATGACCCGCGAAGCCGCCTGGTTGATGCTGGACAGCGGGCGCAGGCTGGAGCGGGCGCTGGCGTTGATTGCATTGCTGCGCTCGACCTTGGCGCTGCGACACGAAGACGTCTTGCAAAATCAGATGCTGGAGGCGGTGTTGGTGACTACGGACAGCCTAACGATTTATCAGCGCCGCTACCGGTCTTTTATTCAGTTACCGATGGTGCTGGCGTTATTGTTGCTGGATGAAACCCATCCGCGCTCGGTCGCTTATCAACTGCATCAGTTATCCATCCATGTGGACGCCTTGCCGCGAGCCAGGAGCAAAAGTCGGCTCAGCGAAGAAGAACGCCTGATTTTAAAAGCCTATACCGATTTGCGTCTGTGTGATGTGCTTGAATTAACCCAGGTTGATGAAAATGACGGCATTTATGCAAAGTTGGATCAGGTGCTGTCGAATACGGCTGATTTATTATGGCGTATGGGGGAGGTGATTGCAGAAGCTTATTTCAGCCATTCCCAGACCTCGCAGCTGATGGTGCAAAACACCCCCGAGGACGAGCTATGAAATACCGCATCACCCACACCACCTGCTATCGCTATAGCCAGCCGGTAGGCTTGTGTCAGAATGAGGCCCGATTACAGCCCCGCGATTTCTGGCGTCAGCGCTGTGACAGCAGCCGCTTTGACATAACGCCGACGCCTTCTGATTTTCACGAGCGGATTGATTTTTTCGGCAATCGTGTGGCTTATTTCGCTATCCAGCAAGCGCACACTCAACTGACCGTCACCGCCATCAGCGACGTGACGATATTTCCCAAACAAAATACCGTGGATTTGTTTAATCAACCGACCTGGGAGCAGGTGCGTAGCCTGTTACAGGAAATGCCGACACAGGGGCAAGCACAAAGCCAGCAGGGGCAGAGTCAAAGCCAAGTGCAAAATCAGGAACTATCGCCTGACATACTGGAAGCCCGGCAGTACCTGCTGGATTCGCCTATGATCACAGTGGCGCCGGAACTGGCCGCTTATGCGCAAAATTCATTCCAGCCTAATCGTGCGTTGGTCGATGTCGTGCATGACTTAATGGGGCGTATTTATAAGGACTTTACTTATGACCCGACCTTTACTACGATTGCCACGCCTTTGTCCGAGGTGCTTAGTCACCGCCGGGGCGTTTGTCAGGATTTCGCCCATCTGGCTATCGGCTGTTTGCGGGCTTACGGCATCGCCGCGCGCTACATCAGCGGTTATGTCGAAACCTTGCCTGAACCCGGCAAGCAGCGATTGGTCGGAGCGGACGCCTCACATGCCTGGTTTTCGGTTTATAGTCCCGGCAGCGGCTGGCTGGATTTCGATCCGACCAATAATACCGTGCCGCTGGATCAACATATTACGCTGGCCTGGGGCCGCGATTATGCCGATGTCACGCCGCTTAAAGGCATCGCTTTCGGTGGCGGACAGCATACGCTGTCGGTATCGGTGGACGTGTTGAGGTTGGAATAATCAGCAAAAAAGCAAATACCTACCTACCACAGAGGCGCAGAGATCACAGAGAATCAAAATAATGGATTTTTTCGGTTACTCATTTTTTAACCCAATAATTTATCTCTGTGTCTCTGTGGTTTATTTTTCTTTCTAGATTTATCGGAGTTTATATGAGTACCATACATCTTGTCGGCGGCGAAAAAGGCGGCGTAGGCAAATCNNGAGCAGCGCATACTGGTCGATCTGGCGGCGCAAACCCATCATCCGCTGGCGCAATGGATAGACGAATCCGGTGTGCTGGAATTGGCGGAAGAATTGGGGATTAGGCTTTGTTATTGGAATGTCATGGATTCGGGCAAAGATTGCGTGGATCTGCTGGACAAGCTGCTCACGCAATTCAACACCCGGCTTAATTATGTGTTGGTGCAAAACCGGTTGCGCGACGAACACTTTAATATCCTGGAATCTTCGGGCGTTAAAGAGCGAGCCTTGGCTTTTGATGCAAAAGTTATCACCCTAAAGCGTCTGCATGCGCCGGTAATGACTAAGATAGACAATAACAGCTACAGTTTTTGGGCCTCAAAAAACAAAGACGCCGATAGCCTCAATCCCTTGGGCTTGCTGGAAAGACAGCGGGTTAAAATCTGGCTCAATCATGCTTATGGAGAAATTGAATCGGTAGGCGTTTGATAGCGCTTATCGCACACCAATTAACTCAAGACTTAGCATCACAAGCTTAATATCAGTTATTTAAGGAGTTTATCTGCATGAAATTGAAAGTTAGTTGTGATCTCCGTTTTGAGATAGTTGAATCGAGCGTTTTAATTTTAATACTGCGTCCTTTTCGAGGCGCCCAGCAATGGATTAACCGTGAAAGCTATATTATTGAACCTGAAATATCGATCATAGAAAGCACTGACAGCTTTGGTAACTCGTGCCAGAATTTGGTTGCACCTGTCGGCGATGTTTTAATCTATACCTCGGCTGAGGTCATGGTTGCAGATAATGTCGATATAGCGCCGGGGGCTTGTTTTGTTGAAATCCAGTATCTTCCTATCCAGGCGCTACCTTTTTTGTTACCGAGCCGCTATTGCGAATCCGACCGCTTTGGCGATTTGACCAGGGACATAACGATGGATGCTCTGCCGGGTTACGATCAAGTCAACAGAATTACGGATTGGGTTCGGGATTCTATAGATTACTTGCCCGGCACCAGTGAATTTCCACTGTCAGCGGTTGAAGTGCATCATTTGGGTCATGGCGTATGCAGAGACCTTGCCCAGCTCGCCATAGCGCTCTGCCGCAGTATCAGCATACCGGCGCGACTGGTCGTAGGTTTCCTACATAATCTGCAACCGATGGATTTACATGCCTGGTTTGAGGCTTATGTCGGAGGCCGATGGTATACCTTTGACCCCACGCAACAACACTTGCAGGGCGGACGGGTGATTATCGCTTTTGGACGCGATGCGGCGGATGTGTCGATATTTCATCAGTTCGGTTCCGGTTGTCTATTGAACAGCATGGACGTACGTGTTGATTTGCTGGATAATTGACCAATTAACACTTTATAACAACGGCTAAACGGTCATGACTTATTGTATTGCAGCTTCTATAAACGAAGGACTTATCCTGGTTTCTGATTCAAGAACCAATGCCGGTATTGATAACGTCAGTACGCACGGCAAAATGCATGCATTTAATACGAACAGCGATCGTAAGATTGTGTTGCTGTGCGCCGGTAATCTGGCGACTACGCAAGCCGTTTTAGAGCAACTGCACCGCGACAAGATCAAGAACGCCGAAATCAATTTTAATAATGTGGAAAGCCTGTTCGAGGCCGCCGAATATTTAGGCCATGTCAGTGTTGAAAAACAAAAACAACACACTGGCGCTCAAGGACAATCTGGATTTAACCCGACCGCCAGCTTTATTTTAGCGGGTCAAATCGGGGCCGACTCGCATGGCGCTTTTATGGTTTATGCGGAAGGCAACACCATAACCAGTTCGGCCAACACGCCTTTTTTGCAAATCGGTGAGAGCAAATACGGCAAACCGATACTGGATCGTTTCCTTAAACTGAACACCTCCATAGACGAAGCGGCGCGCTGCTGCCTGGTGTCTATGGATTCCACCATCCGCAGTAACGCCAGCGTTGGCGCGCCGGTGGAAATGCTGATTTACCGTAAAAACAGCTTTAGCCTGGACGAGTATTACTGCTTCGACGACGATGACGATTATCTGTTGCAGCTAAGACGCAGTTGGGAAACCAAACTGCGCGAGGCAGTTGCGGCCTTGCCTACCTTGAATAAAGGCTCGGTGAGGCCGATGCGGGTGGATTTGTAGGCGGATAATTGGTTTAGGTTATTTCCGGGAAAGAATATCCCTTTAAGAATCTGATTCATAGAAAAGAAAAGTCCACGAAAAGCACGAAAAAAGTAGCCGAAATGATAGGTTGCGATATATTTCGTGGGCTTTGTGTCTTTCGTGGACGAACTCTTTTGGTAAATTAATTATTGGAAAATACCTTAAAACTCTGGCGCTGATTTATTCCAGACCCGTTTCAGCGAATGTGTGCTGACCACATCCTACCCCCATGACCGATAAAGGCGCAGTCGCCAGCTTGCGCGACTGGCTGAATGACAACGAGATAACACCATGATTAATCAAATGACCCTTAACGGCGTTAAGGGCGTGATTACTTGTGATTCGGCATGAAGATGGGCCGCGTCGGTTGCATCAAAGCTCAGCGCCAAAAACAGATTGGCGCCCGGTTTGGTGATATGGCGGATTTCAGTATCAATAGTCACAATGATCTTCCTTTTATTTGGTAAGGCGCAAAATGAGAGCAGCTTGGTTAAAGTGGAAGGCTCTCCTAAAGATAGAGCTGTTTATAGGCATCAATCTGTTCGGAAAAACTTCCATTAGCTTGCGCCAAAGCGTCCAGATCGGCTGTTAATAGCGCCTTAATGTCGGCTAGTCGGGCAACCTTTAAATCAAGCAATTTTTGCACTTCAGTTTCCGCTTTCGCCTTATCGCCTTGTAAATAAAGACTGGCTGATAAGCAGTAATATGCGTAGCTTTTTTTCTCATCTAATTTAACCAGCTCGATTACTTTTCCGGTGGGCATTTCAAAATACCAGGCCTCTTGATTTTCCGGCTTCATCATAACCGTTTCATCATCCAGCCATTCAAGCGCTTGCTTTTGATAACTCTGTGCCTGACTTAAATATTTAAGCTGCCAGTAAATCTTCGCGCTCTCAAGCGAGGACAACGGGTATTCTTTATTTATTCCATATTCCCTAATAGCTTCTTCGTAATAGTGTTGTTTAAAATAAACAGCCGCCAGGTTGTTTCGATATTTAGGCGTGGGCGATATGTCTATGGCTTTCAACGATTCAACCTTGGCAGTTCCCAGATTGCCTTGTTGGTTATAAAGCCTGGACAAATCATAATGGGCTTCAGCCAGCTTGGTATTTTGCTCTATCGCCTGATTATAATGTTGTATGGCCTTATCGGGTTGATCATTCGCCGCATAAAATTCACCCAGAAATAAATTAACATAGGCGTCGTCTGGATTTTCTTGATAAAGACTATCAATGGCGTATTTAAATCCAGACTGGGATAATAATTGCCGAATCTGTGCTAATCTCAAGCCCCATGCGGCTTGCTGATTTTGTCCATTGGATTTAAGTTCCGCCTCAAAAATCCGTTCAGCATCGGCGTAACGGCCCATATTTAACGCATTATCCCCTTCGACGATTAATTGATCAGCAACGACTTCAGGTTTTTTTGATACATCATAAAGGTAGGCTATTCGACCGCCCACTGCTATCGCTACGATTATTGCAACGGCAAGGCTAATCTTTTTTATGTAATTCCATAGCTTGGGTAAAAAATTCATGGTTTCGTCCTAATTTGTTGTCAACGATAATGCAATGACAACTTCTTTATTATCCCTGTCAGGATCAATCACAGTATCAAGAATAAATACTCGTTCGACCGGTATGCCTACCGTCTGAACAATATACTTTGCAACTGTTTGCGCTCGGGCCGAAGCGAGCTGTTTAAGTCGATCCTGTTCCGGCTTGATAATGGTAAAAAGCTTCTGTTTGGCAATTTCATAAAAATCACC
>PMJA01000292.1 GCA_003158415.1 Methylobacter sp. | reverse complement strand
AAGATGAACCCCATAAATAAACAGGACACGAACAACGCGGCGGGCATGGAGGAAAGGATGAAGAACGGGATATACATGTTCAAGGCACTCAGCAAACAGAAGCAAAAAAATGACTAAAACAATTCATTCTGCAACACCGTCATTAACGAAGCGGCCTGCATGGAAAGCATTGCAGGCGCATTATTACCGTATCGACTAATGCCGAAGCAGTGACAAAATTCGGCATTAATACNNTTCAATGGATTCGGCGATTGGTCTATCTACCATGATCGCCATCGGATCGGATAATTTTGATTTTAATGATAGGTCTGGCGTGTAAGAACGCCATTTTGATCGTCGAATTCGCCAGACAACTCCAATCGCAAGGCATGTCGGCGACAGAGGCGGCGGTCGAAGCTACGCGCCGCCAGTTTCGGCCTATCGTCATGACATCGTTTGCTTTTATACTGGGTATCGCGCCCTTGCTAGTCGCTTCCGGCGCAGGCGCCGCTAGTAAACAGGCCATCGGTACCGTGGTTTTTGGCGGTATGTTGTCATCAACGCTGTTAGCCATACCGTTCGTACCGGTGATTTATGTTATGACGCAACGCTGGGTGGCATGGCGGGGCGGTCGTAATAAGACCGGCGCCACCCGCCCTGAGTGATCACTCGCATGCCTTCACTAAAACCCCGTACCTACTGTCTTTGACGCTGATGCATCATTAGGTCAGACTGCCATTGATTAGCATAATAGCGGCCTGTTTAGCCTGTTCGGCCGCCCCTGAGTGACGCTTCATTTGTTCCGAGACGATCGCGCCTTCAACCAATAGGCTTAATTGCAGCGCCAGACTTTCAGCTGATTTGGCTCCGCACTGCCCGGCTAAGTCGGCAATATAATGTCGAAATTTATCATAGAACTCTACGGAGAGTTGATGCACAGGATTGCCTTCAAGCGGAAATTCAGCGGACGCATTGATGAACGCGCAGCCGCGAAACTCCGGAATATCCATCCATTCACCTATCACATCAAAAATAGCCAGTAATTTGTCTTTCGGATCAGCAGCCTTAGCGTCAACCTGCGCGACAAACCAGGTTCGAAAATCTTCATCCCGTTTGCGTAGAAAGGCAATCACCAACTCCTCCTTGGACGGAAAATACTTGTACAGACTCATCTTGGTGGTATTAGCCGCTTTGGCAATAGCATCGACACCGGTTGCCCTAATTCCCTGGCTATAAAACAGTTCGGATGCAGTAGCTAAGATTTTTTCTTGCAGATTTTTAGCCATAAACCAATAAAGAGAGGTCGATAAATTGTTTGTAGTATACCGAGCGGTATACTACAATTTAGTCCAGACTGACCGTTAAGTTTTGTAAGCATAGCAAACAATTAAAAAAACTGATGCTGTAATGACGGTTTTGCCCTTTTAACATAAGCTTGGCGAGGAAATAGACAATGGCTGTAGCATTAAAAACAACGCATCACGGCGGCTGTCCGCATGATTGTCCGGATACCTGTTCGATGGTATTTGAGGTTCAGGATGGTAAGTTGACCGGTGTTAAAGGCAATCCGGATCATCCGATGACGCGCGGCGGTCTTTGCGTTAAATTGAAAGATTATGAAAAGCGGCATTATCATCCCGACCGCCTGTTATATCCTATGCGCCGTATCGGGCCAAAAGGCAGTAAGCAGTTTCAGCGTATCACCTGGGATGAAGCCCTGGATGAAATCGTGACGCGTTGGAAGGATATTATTGCAGAACATGGCTCGCAGGCGATTGTACCCTACAGTTATTTAGGCAATCAGGGCTTGGTGCATGGCTTAAACGGGGGAGACGCATTCTTCAACCGGATGGGCGCTACCGTTACCGAGCGCACTTTTTGCGGTGAAGGTTCGTGTACGGCCTGGCTGCTGACCGTGGGGCCAACTGCCGGTGTTGATCCTGAAAGTTTTATTCATGCCAAATACATCATCATCTGGGCCTGTAATTCGGTCAGCACCAATCTGCACCACTGGCATATTATTAAAGAAGCCCAGAAAAAAGGCGCTAAAGTCGTCGTAATCGATAGTTATGCGTCTAAAACGGCCAAGGAAGCCAATGTTCATATTGCGCCCAAACCAGGTACCGATGGCGCATTGGCAATGGCGATGATCCATACGATTATTGAAGAGGGCCTGGTCGATCAGGATTATGTCGATAATTACACCGTCGGTTTTGCAGAATTAAAAGAACGGGCAAAAACGCATACCCCGGAATGGGCGGAAGCTATTACCGGAATACCGGCTGAAGTGATACGAACGCTATCACGCGATTATGCAACGACACAGCCTGCGGTGATTCGTCTGGGCGTGGCGCTGGAAAGACATTATGGCGGTGGTCAAACCATTCGCGCCGTCAGTTGTCTACCGGCGTTGACTGGCGCCTGGCGTCATGTCGGCGGCGGCGCATTACAGATGCCGGTCTGGGAGCATCCCTACAAGTTTGACGTCATCTGTCGGCCGGATTTAATTCCTGAAGGCACGCGCGTTATTAATGCGTTACAGCTGGGTCGAGCGCTAACGGATGAGCCGCTAGTCGGGGTACCGATTAAATCGATGATGTGCTGGAATGCCAACCCTGTCACCCAGGCACCGGAGACCGACAAGATAGTCCAAGGTCTAAGCAACGAAGAGCTGTTTCTGGTTTCGGCGGAGCATTTCATCTCAGATACCGCCTGTTATGCCGACATTCTGTTGCCTGCATCTATGGGCGCTGAGATGGAAGACATGATCCTGTCCTGGGGACATCTGTATTTGACCTACAATGCCAAATGCATCGAGTCACCGGGCGAGGCTATCCCGAATAACGAGATTTTCCGGCGACTGGCGGCACGCATGGGCTATCAAGAAGAGAACTTCAAATGGTCGGATTCGGAATGCCTGGAAAATTATGTAGACTGGAATTCGCCCGCTTGCGAGGGCATCACTCTGGCGTCTTTGCGTGAACAGGGATTTGCCCGTCTTAATGTCGGAACCAAGGATAATCGAGCGCCGCATAAAGCCGGAAATTTTCCGACACCATCCGGCAAATGCGAATTTGAAATAACAGGTGCAACAAACTTTGTCGCTGGCCCTTTTCGTCAGATGTATGAAGGCTTTCAGTCCGGCGAAGCTCTGGATTCATTGCCGGATTATGTGCCTTCCAGAGAGACGCCTGCAACCAATCCCGAACTGGCGAAAAAATATCCGTTAAATATCATCTCGCCGAAAAGCCACGGTTTCCTCAATTCCTGCTACGCCAATATGGAGCAAAAAATCAAGGGCCAGGGTGAACAGTTCGTACTGATCAATGCGCTGGATGCCGAGCATCGCAACATCAAGCAGGGCGACACAGTGCGGGTCTTTAATGATCGCGGCGCTTTCGAAGGCGAGGCCAGGATCACCGCTGACGTGAATCCGGGATTAATCGTCGCAACGCTGGGTTATTGGCGGCAGTTAAACAAAGGGACGGTCAATAGCATCAGTTCAGCTGAATTCGTCAATATGGGTCATGCGCCGACATTTTCCGACAATCTGGTGCAGGTGGAGGCGGTAGCTTGATTATCTAGCGTGGGAGATAATAGACTTTAAGGCCGGAAAACCGATCATGGTTTTCTGGCCTTGATGAATACACAACGTGCTATGCCTTTAGCAACCAGCTTGCCTTTTTCATTCCTGACCTCGGCCTGTAAGATGATATACGCCGATGTTTTCTTAATCACTGACGCAGTGACATCGATGTAGCGGTCGATCTGGGTAACCGGGCGTTTAAAGCTCGCATTAATTTCTTTGGTGATATTTGGCGGGGCTAGTATGTAACTTAACGGTGCGATGGCATTATCCATAGCCGCTACGATTATTCCGCCCTGCATAAATCCAAGCGGGTTCATATATCTTTCCTTATTTGGGAAGCGAACGGTCAAGGACTTTTCTTCAATAAAATCAATAAATTCGCCGCCCATATCGACAAATATCTTCGGCGGCAGTTCCATGCCGGCATCAGAGGGCATCAATTCATGAAGCCTGGTCATTATGTCTATTTTCATGGGTTTTTCTTAATTGTGAATGGATTACAAATAGGTTTAGATTGTCTTTAATGCCGAATATTTTGACTTGTGCCATTTTGGATCCTATTTAATTCCAGTTTTGACTAACTCTGCCATTGCAACTTGTCCGGTGGACGTCAGCCCTTGAACAACGCTATGCTGATTTTGCAATGGCTGATTTTGACTGACTTTCCATTTACCCGATAGCCGGGTAATAACCATTTCAATGCCTACCACTGCTCCGATAAGCTTGTCGGTAAAGTCTTCCGGTGCATCGGACACCGCCCATGGATGTGGAAGCCCGGCCTCATTTTGG
>PMJA01000006.1 GCA_003158415.1 Methylobacter sp. | reverse complement strand
GGTAAATTACGCTGAATAGTTACGAAGTATCTTTGTCAAATGACATTTTTGAAGATCTTTTTAATAGAGGGAAAATTGGATCAAGACAATTAGATTATCAAGAGCTACAAATGCTATACGAAAAAGCAGCAGTGGTTGATTCAAATGATACAGTTGTAATTTATGCTCAAGAATTTTAACCAAAATCGCATCTACTTTGACAGATGTCACCAAGTAATTAGCACCCACTCAAAATTATGGCTCTCTATGTGATTTGCAGTGGGTAACTTTGCTCAAGCTTGTCACCTTTTTCCATTCATCCTTCGACAAGCTCAGGACGAACGGAAAAAGGTGACAAGCTTTTCCGAGTCAGGCTGCATTTTTAATAATAAATAATATTTATACATAAAAATCAATTTGTTGATTGTAAATAAAGGGGCTTGAATTTAAGTATCATACTTGCAATCCTTATCAGGCATAGCCGTAAATCCGCCCATCCTTCNNCGGATTTACTCTTACAACGCTTTGATGAAAGCTTATACCCACTCTATTTCACATAGAGCCAAAACTATACCTATCGGGTTTACTTCCAAATTGCTAGGTGATTCCTGCCGTATGCATGGCATAGCCGCCCATTAGGGCGAAAAACAGGGATGTTTTTCGTGAAACCCGATTAAAATAAAACCGTCGCACCAGCGACACAAAAAACAAGAGAACAAAACCAGTGCCCAAACCCTACACATCCCCCTTAAACCTGAAAACCGGTAAAGTCGACTTAAGCCACGGCGGCGGTGGTCGTGCGATGGCCCAACTGATCGACGAGTTGTTCATCAAGCATTTCGACAACGACTTGCTGCGGCAGCGCAANNCATGTGATTTCGCCGCTGTTTTTTCCGGGCGGCGATATCGGTTCGTTGGCGGTGCATGGTACTGTCAACGATGTCGCGATGTCCGGCGCGCAGCCGCTTTATCTGGCGGCTGGATTTATTCTGGAAGAAGGTTTTCCACTGGCCGATCTGGAAAAAATCGTCATCAGCATGGCGGCTGCGGCCAAACGCGCCGGTACGCCTGTCGTTACCGGCGACACCAAAGTGGTGGAACGCGGCAAAGGCGACGGTGTGTTCATCACCACCACCGGCGTCGGCATCGTGCCCGAGGGGGTTACTATTTCCGGCAACCTTGCGCAACCGGGCTGCGCGATTTTGCTCAGCGGCTCCATCGGAGATCACGGCGTCGCGATTATGGCCGGACGGGAAAACCTGCAATTCGATACGACCATTGTTTCCGACTCCGCCGCGCTGAATTCGCTGGTTGCCGACATGGTTGCAGGCGCGCCCGCCGACATCCGTTGCCTGCGCGACCCGACCCGCGGCGGCTTGGCGACGGCGCTGAATGAGCTGGCGCAGCAATCCGGCGTCGGCATGATCATCGACGAGACGCAGATCCCGGTCAAATCCGAAGTCAAGGCCGCCTGTGAAATTCTGGGCCTGGACCCGTTGTATGTCGCCAACGAAGGCAAGCTGGTGTGCATTTGCAATGCCGCAGCCGCCGACTCCTTGCTGGCGGTGATGCGGCGACATCCATTGGGCCGCGATGCCGCGAACATCGGTGAGGTGATTGCCGACGAGCACGGTTTCGTGCAAATGACCACGGCGTTCGGCGGGCGGCGCATCGTCGATTGGCCGGTCGGCGAACAGTTGCCACGCATCTGCTGATGCCCGGCAACGCGATTCGGGTGCGCGGTATAGTCCAGGGCGTGGGCTTTAGGCCGACCATCTGGCGTCTCGCAAGGCAACACCGGCTAACCGGGGAAGTCTGGAACGATGGCTTAGGCGTAATGATCCATGCCTACGGCAGCGACGAAGACCTGGCGGCTTTCATCCGGCAAATACCGCAGCAACTACCGCCGCTGGCCCGGTTCGACAGTTTGGACGTGCATACGCTGTACGGATTGCCGGACAGTGATGAATTCCGCATCGTCGCCAGCCGACACAATGGCGCAGATACGCCCATCGCCGCCGATGCCGCTACTTGCCCGGCTTGTCTTGCCGATATTGTTGACCCCGGCAACCGCCGCTACCGTTACCCATTCACCAACTGCACGCACTGCGGGCCGCGTCTGTCCATTATCCGGCGCATGCCTTACGACCGCTGCCATACCAGCATGGCGGAATTTACGATGTGCCCGAAATGCCGACAGGAATACGACGATCCCGCCGACCGCCGTTTCCACGCCCAGGCCAACTGTTGCCCGGACTGCGGACCCAAACTGTGGCTGGAAGAACGACACGGTCGCCGGCTGGACTGCACCGATCCGCTGACACACGCCGCCGAGTTGATCCGGCAAGGCAGCATTGTCGCGATTAAGGGCCTGGGCGGTTTCCATCTGGCCTGCAATGCGGCCGACGCGGATGCGGTCAACCGGTTGCGCGAGCGCAAGCACCGTTATGCCAAACCGTTTGCGTTGATGGCTAAGGATGTCGGCATGATAGCCCGTTACGCGCGGATAAACGACGAGGAAACACAGGCCCTGCGCGACAAAGCCGCGCCGATAGTGCTGCTGGCGGCGCAGGGTGAAACGCTTGCGCCCGGCGTCGCGCCGGATGATGACAAACTCGGCTTCATGCTGCCTTATACGCCGTTGCACACGTTGTTGATGCAGTGTGTGGATGCGCCTATCGTGCTCACCTCCGGCAATATCAGCGACGAACCGCAATGCACCGACAACGGCGTAGCGCGAGAAAAACTGGCCGATATTGCCGATTATCTGCTGCTGCATGACCGGGCCATCGTCAACCGGCTGGATGATTCTGTTATGTGTTTGATGGCAGGCCGGATGCGCGTGTTGCGCCGGGCGCGCGGATACAGCCCGGAAGCGCTGGTTTTGCCGCCCGGTTTCGAACAGGCCGATAATATCCTGGCGATGGGTTCCGAGCTTAAAAACAGTTTTTGTTTGCTGAAAAACGGGCTGGCCATTGTTTCTCAGCATATAGGCGATTTGGAAAATGCCGCCGTTCAGCGCGATTACCGCAACGCCATCGATCTGTACAAAAACCTCTACCGGTTCAAGCCCGAACGCATTGCCGTCGATAATCATCCGGGGTATCTTTCGACCCAATATGGACAAACGCTGGCCGCAACCGAGTCGGCGGTTTTAGTCTCGGTGCAGCACCATCACGCTCATCTGGCCGCCTGTCTGGCTGAAAATGCTGTTGGCTTGAATGCGCCGCCGGTCTTGGCCGCTATCTTCGACGGTTTAGGTCTGGGCGACGACGGCACATTATGGGGCGGCGAATTCCTGTTGGGAGACTACCAAGGCTACACACGGCTAGGCTATTTCCAGCCTATCGCCTTGCCCGGCGGCGCACAGGCCATGCGCGAACCTTGGCGCAATGCTTATGCGCAATTGCTGCATTATTTCGATTGGTCGGCATTGCAACAAGGCTATGCCGACCTGGACATCATCCAGTTGTTGGGCTGCAAGCCGCTTGCCATGCTGACTACGATGATCGCAAAAAATCTCAATTCGCCGCTCAGCAGCTCCTGTGGTCGCTGGTTCGACGCCTATTCTGCGGCACTTGGGTTGCACTGCGAACAGGTTCAGTATGAAGGCCAAGCGGCGATTGCGCTGGAAGTCCTGGCAACCCCGCTGTTTGCGGATGAACAAGCCTATCCGCAAGCTTGGGCAATCGACCGCAATGGCGGCTTGTCGGTGCTCAGCTGGCAAGGCTTATGGCTGGCGGTGTTGGCCGATCTTAAGCGCGGCGCCGATAAGGCGCGTATCGCCGCCCGCATCCACCACAGCCTGATTGCTGCGACCGTCCAGTTGTTGATAGAACTCAGCAGCCAAACGGGCGTAGACACCATCGCGCTCAGCGGCGGCGTATTTCAGAATCGATTACTGCTGGAAGGTGTGTCCGGACAATTGCAAGAGCAGGGGAAAACCGTGCTTTTGCCGCAATGGCTTCCAACGAACGACGGCGGCTTGGCATTAGGCCAGGCCGTGATTGCCGCAGCGCGAAATGTTTGAAACTAGCCGTGACCGCTACAAACGATACAGCGGCTCCAGGCTTTTATCTTCGGCGGCGGCTATTTTTTTTCGGGCTTTATTTTCGGTAAAGGCCTGAAACAGTTTCTTGCCCTGCCATTCGCCGGTGACATGACTATATAGCGTCTGATTCAATTGCAGGATCTCGTCTCTTAAGCGGGCGTCGCAAAACGCTGAAAGAGTGCCCAGGTTGGTGGCATTAAACTGTTGTCGACCCCATGCCAGCAAAGCGTCCTTGGCGGCGGCGGCATCGTTATCGGTACAGGCAGTTTTTAAGCGCTTAATGCAGTCTTTTAGGCTTGCATCCGGGTCATCCTGCTCAATAACAGGCTTTGCCGCCGCGCGTCTAGTTAAGAAAAAAATCACTGTCAGCAACCAGCCCGCCGCTAAAAATACAGAAAGCCATAACCAGTTATTAGTGTCTTGCCCGCCATTAATGGCCGGATTGGTTTCTATTTTCTGTGTTGTGGACGGTGTAACCGTCGGAGTTACGGGTGCAGCCTGGGTTACGGGAGGGGCCTGGGTTCCGGCCACAGCAACGGCTGTCAGCGTGGTTTCCGGTATTTTCGCCAACTCCATTTTTTGGCTTTCGGTATTAAACCAGGGGATTTCCAGGGCGGGCAATGTGTAACTGCCCGTC
The DNA here is from genome assembly GCA_003158415.1 of Methylobacter sp. Classification (GTDB taxonomy): domain Bacteria; phylum Pseudomonadota; class Gammaproteobacteria; order Methylococcales; family Methylomonadaceae; genus Methylobacter_C. The sequence goes on along the minus strand of PMJA01000006.1, from coordinate 287 downwards.
TGTGAGGGAATCAGGGCTATTTTTTCTTCTCTGAAAGCCAGCAGCCCATCGGCTTTTTTCTGCTCCTGCAATACCGGCTGATCTGGATAGGCTTTTAATTGGTCATTCGTGTTAGTGGTATTCAATTCGGGTAGTTGGCCGACCGTCGCGCCTTTGGCCAGTAAGGTCAAGGTTCGGGTCAACGGTTCTCCGACCTTCATTTGCTGGGTATCGCCAGACCATTCCTGCTTTAAAACCAGTTGTTGCGCTGACAGCCAATGCTTGCCGGTAAACGATGCCGGTACAGG
>PMJA01000119.1:9442-17241 GCA_003158415.1 Methylobacter sp. | reverse complement strand
CAAGCTGATTGCTAAAGAATATGCACGGATGGAATCGGTCAAAGACGAACGCCAATTCGGTAGCTTGCAAGACGTGTTGACCCGTGTCGATGCCGCTAACCGAGTGCATCCCAAATGGAACGAGTCGATGAAAGTGATTTCAAACTTTCTGGAAGTCGGCGAATATAACGCGATTGCCGCCACCGGCATGTTGTGGGATTCTGCGACTGCGCCTGAGCAAAAAAATGGTTACTTAGGCCAAGTGCTGGATGAAATTCGTCACACTAACCAATGCGGCTATATCAACTATTATTTCGCCAAGCAAGGTCAAGACGCTGCCGGTCATAATGATGCCCGTCGTACTCGTGCGATCGGTCCATTATGGAAAGGCATGAAACGCGTATTCTCGGACGGTTTTATTTCCGGTGATGCGGTTGAGTGTTCCATTAACTTACAGTTGGTCGGTGAAGCTTGCTTTACTAACCCATTAATCGTTGCGGTTACCGAATGGGCTTCTGCCAACGGCGATGAAATGACACCCACCGTATTCTTGTCTATTGAAACTGACGAATTGCGTCACATGGCCAACGGTTATCAAACCGTGGTATCGATTGCCAATGACGAAGCGGCTTCAAAATACCTGAACACCGATTTGAACAATGCGTTCTGGACTCAACAAAAATACTTTACGCCTGTATTGGGTATGATGTTTGAGTACGGTAGCCATTTCAAAGTAGAGCCTTGGGTAAAAACCTGGAACCGTTGGGTATACGAAGATTGGGGTGGTATCTGGATCGGTCGTTTAGGCAAATACGGCGTTGAATCACCTGCCAGCTTACGCGATGCTAAAAAAGACGCTTACTGGGCGCATCACGATTTATTCTTGATTGCTTATGCGTTGTGGCCTACCGGTTTCTTCCGTTTGACGCTGCCAACTGCTGAAGAAGCGGAATGGTATGAAGCCAATTACCCCGGCTGGTACGATATGTACGGCGTAGTGTATGAAGAATGGCGCGCGCGTGGTTGTGAAGACCCCAACAGCGGTTTCTTACCAATCCAATGGTTTATCGAAAACAACCACCCTGTTTATATAGACCGCGTATCACAAGTACCATTCTGCCCTAGCTATTCCAAAGGTGCCAGCACCTTACGTGTGCTTGAGTTTAATGGCAAAAAACATTCGTTCAGCGACCAATGGGGCGAACGTATGTGGTTGTCTGAGCCAGAGCGTTATGAATGCCAAAACATCTTCGAACAATACGAAGGTCGTGAGTTATCAGAAGTGATTGCCGAAGGACATGGCGTGCGTAGTGATGGATTTACATTGATTGCACAGCCTCACACTAGCAAAGACGGCAAGTTGTGGACGTTAGATGACATCAAAAAGATCGGTTGCGTATTCGCTGATCCTTTGAAGGCACTGTAATCATTTAAATAATTTGGCATTGTTAGCTGGGTGGCATTGTTTTTAGGTCGTTGCGGAACGCCTTCAAATATACACTACCGGGCTAACAACGCCGCCATTAATTGTAAAGGAGTTAACTTATGTCAATAGTAGTAAGTGGTGGTAAACGCGGCCTGACTGACCCAGAAATTGCTAAGGTAATTTTAGCAGCCATTCCTGATCAGCCCTTGGAAACGCAACGCAAAATGAATTATTTCATGACGCCGCGCGGTAAGCGGATCAATGAGTATGAAACCTTGTGTTGCTATACCCAACCTACGCCAGACTGGATTCCAGGTGGTTTGGATTGGGGTGATTGGACGCAAAAATTCCACGGTGGCCGTCCGTCTTGGAGCAATGAATCCACCGAATTGCACAGCACCGACTGGCACAAACATCGTGATCCAGCCTACCGCTGGCACGCGCTGTATGTTAAAGATAAAGCTGAAGAATGGCGTTATACCGACCGCTTCCTGAAAGCTTATTCTGCCGATGGTCATGTGCGTTCTATCGATCCAGTATGGCGCGATGAAGTGTTGGGCGATTATTTAGGCGCTTTCGGTTACAGTGAATATGGCTTGTTCAACTCACACTCTTCTGTCGTGCGTGATTGCTTGGGCGACACCCTGCGTATGAGCAGCGCCATGATCGGCTTGGATAAAGTCGATAACGCGCAAATGATACAAGCGGAACGGACATTTCTGGCAAAATTGGTGCCTGGTTTTCCAGAGTCTACCGATATTCCAAAAGCGGAATGGACTAAAGGCGCTATCTTTAAAAGCGCCAGAGAAACCGTTGAGCAAATTTGGCAAGAAACGTATGACTGGAACGAAATTTTGTTCTCAGGTCATGGGGTTTACGATCCATTGTTCGGCCAGTTTGTACGCCGGGAGTTCTTTTTAAGATTGTCTTCTTACTACGGTGACAACTTAACACCTTTCTTTGTCAATCAAATGCAATTGTATCATTCACAAACCAAAGGCATAGTTACCGACATGTTCCATACGTGTTTGGCTGCTGATCCTGAATTTGGCGAATACAATCAACGTTTATTGCGTGCTTGGATCGACAAATGGTTGCCTAGAACTGTCAATGCGCTGAAAGATTTCTTGGGTATATTTGCAAAAATTCCTGAAATCAAAGGCGTTAGCGACAAGCCTGCTATTGAAGCGGCGTTAGGTCGGGTATTTGAAGACTGGAAACGCGATTACGCTGATCCTATCGGCTACAAAGTCGACACCGCAGCATTGATTAAAACCATTTTAACGGGTCTTAAATAAGGAATTGTCATGACTATCAATAAAAATGCCTACAACGCGGGCATCATGCAAAAAACAGGTAAAGCTTTTGCTGATGAGTATTTCGCTGAAGAAAACCAAGTCGTTCATGAAAGTAACGAAGTGGTTTTGGTTTTAAAAAAATCGGATGAACTCAACACAGTCGTTGAAGAAATTCTGCTGGGTTCGCATAAAGACCAAAACAAAAGCTTAGTCGTGGAAGATCGCGCCGGTTTTTGGTGGCTGAAAGCGACCGGTAAAATTGAAATCGATTGCCGTGAAGTTTCTGAGTTGTTGGGTAAACAGTACAGTGTTTATGACCTTTTGGTGGATGTCTCATCTACGATTGGTCGTGCTTATACACTGGATGAAACCTTTACTATCACTTCAGAACTGATGGGTCTTGATGTCAAACTGAAAGACTTAGAAACCGCATAGGAGATTACAATGCCAAATATTCATGACAACCCTAACCGTGATGCGTGGGTTAAAAAAATCGCAGGGCTTAACACACTGGCGGAAGGCGTTGCGTTGTTGACTGATTTTCGTGTTAAACACCTAAGTCCGTTTAAGACTGATTTTTCTTTGGAATTGGACGGTCAATGGATTGAGTTGAAAATCGAAGAAAAAGTGGCGCTGTTAAAAGGCAAAGAATTTAACGATGCCCAGTTTCTTAACAATTCTGCTCGCGGTGTGAATGCACAACAAGTGGCTGACGAAGCGGTTGCAAAAATCAACGCAACGTCAGACATGTACGAAGCAGAACGCATCCACATTAACTTCAGATTGGCTAACAAACCGCCTATCTTGCCGGTCAATGTCTTTTTAGATGCTGACCGTCAGTTAGGCACCAAATTGATGGAGCTGAGAAACACGGATTATTACGCATTGCCTTTAGAGGAATTGCGTAAAGTACGTGGCGTTAGGGTTGTTACACTACAGTAATGTAGTTACACAGTTTGTTAGGGTGTTTATTCCCTTCATGTATGGGTCGGGGATAAGCACTTAAGCAAAACGCAAAAGCACGAACCTAAACCGTGCTTTTGCACCTTTAATCACCTTTAAAAAACAGCACCTATCATGACAGCGATTGCAAGCGAGCAGGAACACCTGCAAGAACAAAGCGAATACGAACTAAGCACGGCAGAATTGACCCAGTTGTATGACAGTCAATCCTATACCGCTTACACCGAGGATTTAGAATTTATGTGGCGTTGGACAATTTATAAAGATCATAAACTGGTACAGGAAGGTTGTTCGTTGACCTTGGATGCCTCCAGACGTGCAGTGAACCACGTTTTGGCATTCTTTAATGTCCTTATCCAAAATAATAAATAATACAGGAGTCTTTAGTAATGGCAAGCACGCACCAAGTAACCATTATTACCCAGGATAATGAATCGGTCTCTTTTCAATGCCGATCCGATGAGGATGTCATTAGCGCCGCCGTGCGCCAGGACATTTATTTAATGTCGTCATGCCGCGAAGGCGGTTGCGCAACCTGCAAAGGTTTTTGCTCCGAAGGCGATTACGTTTTAGGCAAATGCAGTTCACAGGCGCTGCCTTATGCAGAAGAAGAAGCCGGAGAAGTATTGCTTTGCCGTACCTTTCCAACAACGGATATAGAAGTCGAAGTGCCTTATACCTTCGACCGCATTTCATATTCGGCCGAAGGCCTGGAATTTGAAGCCGAAATTGTTGAGTTGTCGCAAATCTCCATTAACGTGGTCAAGCTACAGCTTAAACGCACGGGCGATGATCAGACCATTAAGTTCGAATCCGGGCAGTTTTTTGATTTGGAAATTCCCGGCACCACCACTACGCGCTCCTATTCTCCGGCCAATACGGCCAATAAACAGGGTGATCTGGAATTTTTGATACGCATAGTCGACGACGGCAAGTTTTCAACGTTTTTAAAGAGTGATGCCAAAGTCGGCCAAAGAATACATGTTAAAGGGCCGTCAGGTATTTTCGGACTAAAAGAAAACGGCTTTACGCCGCGCTATTTCGTCGCAGGCGGCACAGGACTAGCCCCCATATTGTCGATGGNNCTGGCACTGTGAAAAAGGCAGCGTAGTCGATATTTTACGCCGCGATTTACAGGAAACCGGCGCCAAGCCCGATTTATATCTCTGCGGCCCTCCAGGTATGGTGGATGCAACCTTCGCCGTGTGCGCGGAAATGGGCATCCCCAAAGAAAGGATTTACCTGGAAAAATTCCTGCCTAGCGGCTCATAAGTTCGTTGTTGGTAACCGTTATGAAGCCCGATGATGTAGAGTTTCTTTCAGGGATGGTTGTTCAGTTGGACACCACCATTAAAAAACTGGTGGTGGAAGAGCAGGAACTCGCTCATAAGCTGGGTGAGGCCAGGGTTTTGGAATTAAAAGAATTCTGGAATCAGGAATTAACGGCTGAAGAAGAAGCGGATTTTAAAAGAACATTGGATTATTGGGACAAAATCCTCATCCGTAGCTGGGCGCATTTAAGCCGCGCCCACCAATCCCGTGCGATAGTCGGGCAAACCTTTATGAAACTGAATTCAAAACTTTAAACTGAACAGGTATAGTTTAGGGAAAAGATCTAATAAGTATTTCGTTACACCAACAAAGTATCTCCAGACCAAGCATTGATATTTAAAAAATGCAAGGTTTATCTGCGATCTAAGGTATGCTGTTATTCGATACTTCCCCATGCTTTTATAAAGGGGAGGATTACTTGCCGTTTCGGGGAAGTATATATAGCGGCGAGTACCTTAAGTGAAGGAAGGAAAAGTTGTTGGAGGTAGTGATGAATACAGCAGATTTTGAGTTTCTGGACGGCATGGCTTTGCACTTGGATGTCACCATCAGAAAATTGGTGATTGAAGAGCGCGAACTAATACATAAATTGGGCGAAGGGCGGGTTGAGGAATTAAAGGAATTCTGGAACCAGGGCGTAAGCCACGAAGAAGAAATGAGCCTTGAAAGGACTCTGGATCATTGGGATCGGGTACTGATCCGTACCTGGGATAATTTAAAAAACAGACATCAATCTCGTGCTGATGTGGGTAAAACATTCATGAGATTTAATTCAAAATTATAATTAGCTAAAAGACACCGACGTTATGAGCAAACAGATTATTTACAATCCTGAAGCGCGTTTGAAAATGATGGCGGGTATTGATAGGGTGGCTAATGCCGCGATAGTCACGATGGGTAGTCATGGTCCTGCGGTGATGATTCAGCATCGCACCGACGGTATCATGCCGATTTTTACCCGGGACGGCGTTACCGTGGCCCGGTCGATTACTTTTGACGATAGAATTGCCGACTTGGGTGGGCGCATGTTGCGTGATGTCGCGGGTGCGGTTTCACGACAGGTCGGCGATGGTACCACTACTGCAATAGTTCTGGCGCAAAAACTGGCGCAGGACTGTTTAAAAAGCGTTGCCGCCGGTTTTCATCCGATGCAGTTAAAAAAAGGCCTGGATATTGCTCTGGCTTTGGTGGAAAAAACCTTGTTGGAAAAAGCGCTGACCGGCGTTAATGACGACTGGATAGAAAAAATTGTCGCCGTAGCCACTAAAAATGAAGTGGGCGTGGGCAAGTTGCTGGCCGAAGCCCTGAATAAGTTGGGTGTAGACGGCTCATTAAGTTTTCAATTGGGTAACGGTCTGCAAGACGAACTGGAAATCGTTGAAGGCATCCAATATCCGCAAGGTTTCTTGTCGCCCTATTTCATGACCGATAAAACCAGGGAAGAGTCGGTGCTGGAAAATCCCTATATTCTGCTTTACGATCGTGACATAGCTGACATGATGGATTTGATTCCCATTTTGGAAGAAGTTAAAGCGCAAGGCCGTTCGCTGCTGATCATTGCCGAAAATGTCATCGATAAAGCCCTGACCGGCCTGTTGTTGAACCATGTGCGCGGTATTTTCAAGGTGGTCGCTGTTAAGCCGCCCGGTTTTGGCGATAAGCGCCTTAACCGGCTTAAAGATTTGGCTTTATTAACCGGCGGTCAGGCCATTTTGGATGATTACAGTTCTCCCAAACTTGAAGACGTAACCCTGGATCAGCTGGGTCAAGCCGCGCGGGTGGTGGTGACTGCGAGCTCAACAACCATCATCGGTGCGGTCGGCGACCAAGCGGCTATCCAAGAACGCATTGAAACTTTGCGCAAAGAAGCCAACTTTATTTTGGCTAAAAAGCCTGGAGATGGCTCGCCTTCCGGTAACAAACATGATTTTGAAGAATTGGAAGACCGCATTACCTTGCTGGATGGGCGGACTGGCGTACTTAGCGTCGGCGGACTGGCTGACTTTGAAATAAAAGAACGTCTGGTGCGTATTGAAAACGCCTATATGTCGGCTAAAGCGGCGCTGGAAGAAGGCGTTTTACCCGGCGGCGGTGTGGCCTTGTTCCGTTGTAGTAAAGCATTAGATGGCGTGATCGTCGAAAATGCCGAGCAACAGCAAGGCTTCAAGATTTTGCAACAGGCCTTGGCTGCACCCCTGCAAAAAATAACCCAAAATGCCGGATTTAATAGCGAATCAGTTATTGCCAAGCTGGATGCCCAAGATGACGACCATTTTACCTTTGATACCCACACTAACCGTTACGGTAACTTTCTGGACATCGGCATTATCGATCCGGTTAAAGTGATGCGTCTGGCCTTACGCAATGCCGTCAGCGTTGTCAGTACCCTGATGACCACGGAAACCGTGATTATGGACGTGCCTGATTTGTCGATTATGGACGGCTATTCGCCGGAATGGGCGGCAGCAACCCGTGAGGATCCCCGAGCGTAAGCCTGGAAGAGCCTTTACTTACCACAGAGGTACAAAGGCACAGAGAAGCAAAGTGTTAGATTTCTGCCTGGATAACTTGTGTGGGCAGTTATAACTTTCAAGGATGATAGCTATCCTGCCGGTGATTTTAACGCAACGATTTAACTCTGAGCCTCTGTGCCTCTGTGGTGAAGGAATGCTTTTAGGATGTAGGTATATTGTCCTGATTGACATAATGTGCGGATTGTTATTGCTCACCTAGTTCACAAACTCTTTTTGATTTACTTGTTATACCCCCTTGTTTTAGCTGTTTTATCCTCCCTACCTGCC
>PMJA01000119.1:0-9354 GCA_003158415.1 Methylobacter sp. | reverse complement strand
ATACGGCACTCCATTGAGTTTGAAGTTGACCGGCCTGTCCAGGCGTGGCAATGGATGAATCAAACCCGCTCGATTCCAGATCAATGCGATTGGGTGCGCCCGGAAGTGATTGATGCCTGGCGACGTTGCCTGGAAGATTACCAATTGCCGTTGGGCAATTATGCCAATTGGGACAAGTACCCGATTAGCCATAACAGTATCGAAACCGTCAATAAGATCGATCATGTCGACCATCAAGTCAGACACATAGAAGAAGTCATCAAACATTTAAGCCACAACTTCACCGTATTTCTTAAGGAAGCTGGCGTGATGATGGTGCTGACAGCCGCCGATGGCAGACTTTTGTATGTGACGGGTGAAAAACATCTGCTCAGCTCATTTATGGAACGTATGCACCGCCAGGGCGCTAACTGGCATGAACCTGTCTTGGGCAATAATGGCATAGGCACGGCCATAAAGCTTAAAAAGCCCATCGCCTTTCAGGGCATGGAACACTTTTTAAGTGTATTGCATCCCTTTACTACGGTGGGTTATCCCTTGCTGGATGATGCGGGCGACTTACTGGCGGTCATCGGCCTAGTCAGCGATCATCACGAATGTATGAATTCGCTGTTTGCTTTTCTGCATTTGATTTGTGTATTGGTAAATACCAACTTGCCTATCGCACAAAATAATAGCGCCCAGGAACGGGTGCTGGAAAAAATTCAATTTAAACCGGCAAAAAAACAACCCACCTTGCAAAATGAAACCGGGATTTCCAAGGAACTGGATTTGCTCATCCAAAAAGCCGTAAAACTGCAAGCCTATAAAATCCCTATCCTGATTACCGGTGAGTCGGGCGTGGGTAAAGATCATTTCGTCAATCTGCTTAAACAGGCAGGCCCGAGGAAGAATGCGCCATTTATCGCCATTAATTGCGCATCTATCCCCCGCGATTTAATAGAAAGCGAATTATTCGGTTATGAATCAGGTAGTTTTACCGGGGCGCGTAGTAACGGCAAGCCCGGAAAATTCATGTTGGCCGACAAAGGCATCTTGTTTCTGGATGAAATAGGCGATATGAGTTTCGATTTGCAGTCCACGTTATTGCGCGTACTGGAAACCTCGGAGTTTACCCCGGTAGGCGGCTGTATGCCTATACGTGTCGATGTGCAGGTGGTCGCGGCAACCAATGTGCAACTCATTGAGGCGGTAGAGGCCGGACGTTTCCGACGTGATCTTTATTACCGGTTAAACGGTGCGCAAATTCATCTTTTGCCATTACGTGAACGCCCCGATAAAAAAATGATTATCCATCATATCTTGCAGCGCGAATTGGAGACGATTTCCGAACTGGAACCGGAACCGTTCCACATTTGCCCTGAAGTCATTAGCCTGATTGAGCGACATCCCTGGCCCGGCAATATCCGGCAATTGATTAATGTCATCAGGGCGACCCTTTATACGGCGAGCAGTTCATTTATAACAAAACAGGATTTACCGCTGGATTTTATGTCCGAACTTAAGCAAAACGATGAGGATTGGCAATCCTCTGAGGCCCTTTCATCGCTTATAGCGATGCCGTTAAACAATGGTGTGCCAACTATGAGCTTATCGAATTGGGAATTGCATGGCATAAAAACGGCATTAAAAGAGTGCGACGGTAATATTTCGATGGCCGCAAAAAAATTGGGCATTACCCGTTCGACGCTATATAAAAAACTGGATCACTTTCGGTTAGATAAAACCGGTGTAGGATTATCAGCATAAAAAGCGCTGATGTTAATGCATTGCTAGTCGGCGTGGGAACTATGCAAATTAATTTTTGAGGAGATTTTTGCCGATGCGACAAGATGAAACGATCCGTTCGTCGAGTTATACAAATCAGCCCGCTCAGTTCATTTGACACCCGCCGGTAGACGAACTAATGAGCGCTACGAAGTTCGTAAAAAATAGGTTTGCTTTATTAAGTGTAAGAATATATCTTACACTTTTATTAAAAAAACTGACTAGGGGAACAACATGGCCCAAGCACGAACCCAAACTGTTAGCCTTGGCGAGCACTGGAACAGCCTCATTGAGGCGCTGATCAAGAGTGGACGTTATGCAAGCGTGAGTGAAATTATGCGCGACTCCTTACGCTTGCTTGAAGAAAGAGATGCGAATTCAAAGCTGCAATTTTTACGCACCGCCCTGATTGAAGGCGAAGAGAGTGGCGATGCTGGCGAATTACACATGGAAACAATCAAGCTGGAAGCCAAAAAAGAAACTGGTTTAGTCTGAAAATGCGCAAAATTCATACCCAGGCGCTCGCAAAACAAGATCTGAAAAATATCTGGCTTTATTCGTTTAAAAACTGGGGAGCGGAACAGGCGGATTGTTACTTTGATGAATTAAATTCCGCATTCGCTTAATCACTGAAAATCCGGAATTGGGATTTGCCTGTGATTACATCCGAGAAGGGTACAGGCAATTTCACATCAATCGTCATTTAGTTTTTTATCGTGTTACAGCAACCAAAATTCACATTGTGCGAGTGCTACATGACAGCATGAATTACACAGCGCATTTATAAAACCCACAGGGTTGGCTAGGCTTTGCCCAATGGGAACGGGTTCACCTATCTTGATGGTTGGAATTTACCCAAAAGAGCTCCTGAAACGATAGCTTTGAGCCACTATGCATAGTGGCCGTTAGCTATCGGTCACGGAAATCAGCTAACAATCTAGAGCACCCCTTCAAGTGTGTTTTGCAGTAATTTAACGTTGATGTGACTATTACAAATAGTTATTTCATGTTGGTTGGAAATGTAACGTATGTAAAACTTTACCGGGCATAAAAGGGACAGCTTTACCTTCCTGCCAAAACTTTTGTTGATCCCGGTAGTGCCTTGAAAAAGGATGACCCGATTGACCGCCAGGCATTTCCAGTATGCCATTTTCGGGATGGGCGGGAGCCAGTACTAATCTTTCGCTAGCACCGTTTTCTTTTGACATGACTCTGACGCAGACACTAGCGCAACCCGAACTTTCGAAGTCTCCTATATCCAAAAATGCTCCAAGAACCGGCAGACTCTTGCTGAAAGGATGATATTGAGCAATCCGGTTGACCGTTCCCCAATTCAGTTGTGCAAGCTCAATATCGGGATAATCGCTTTGCAAGTCTTTTGTCGCCGAATTCAACGTTTCCAAAATGAATACCCGCCAGTCGTCATTATACTGCGTAGGAATAACGCCTTTCGGGCGTTGCGTTAAAAGTTCTCGCAACGGTGTTTCCATCTCGCGCCAGGCATAACTGAAATTTGGGTCGTATTGTTTACAGCGAGCGACAACTTTGGCAAATAGGGCTTCAGCTAATTTTGTTCGAAAAGCCATTAAGAGCGCAGCTCCCTTGCTGTCGATATGCATATACCCGTCCCAAGCCCGCAATATTTGTTCGCTCTGATGATCTATGTCCTCATTGCGCTTAACTGCGGTTAACTCCTGCAAAGCCAATTGCTGGTAAAACTCATAAAATTCACTACGCGTATCGAGTTGCATATCTAACATATCCTGTTCAGTGATGCCGTTCGACCCTTGTAGCAATTCGGTGATGCGATGAGCGCGGTAGCCTAACGCCCAGTTATGAGCAATGACATAAGGATAATCACGCCCCAGAGTGCGGTTATTAGCGGTGACGATAAAACCTTCGGGAGGGTCGAATAAACGCGGTAATTGCTCGGGTGGAATAAAACCATCCCAAGCCGTCGAAGCATCTGCCCAAGACCTGCTAGCCATACCGTCAAAGCCTTTGCGCTTGGGAAAATGTCCCATATAGGTCCAGCCGATATGACCGGCGCGATCAGCGAAAACGACATTTTGCGGTGGGCCACCAGCCTGATTAATTACGGTTATGGCTTCTTTAACAGAAGTCACTTTATCCATATCAAGCAAACCGAGATCGACAGCCGCTGTTTCCAGCGCCGTCCATTTTATCGCCACGGAATGGCCTAATAACGGTTTTGATGAGACCGGCCCCCAAACAGTAGAGCGCAATTCTATAGGCCTATCAGCCCCGTCTTTGACCTTGATAATGGCTGAGTTTTTGGTAAAACTGCGCCATCCTTGCGGGGTCAAGTATTCTTGAGCGTTGTCTGGATTAATGTCGAGAGTAATCAAATCCAGTAAGTCTGCGGTAACATTGGTAAACCCCCAGGCGACATTATTGTTACTGCCCACAATCAGCATTGGCAACCCTGGCAAGGTGACCCCATTCAGGTATTGCCCGGCATATTGTAACTCGGCGCGATACCAAATATTCGGAGCATTCAAGCTCAAATGCATATCGTTAGCGACTATAGCTCGTCCATCTGGAGTCTTCGTGCCGGCCACTACCCAATTATTTGAACCGGCAATACTGCTATCAACATCAACAGAACCCTTCGCCAATTTGCTTGGTTGCGCATTCAAAGCGGCAAAGGCGCTAACGGGAATAGGCTGTGCCGGACGGTGCGAATCCGATCCACCTAACAGTACGGTGGCATAGACATCGGTATCCGGAGTCAAAAACGCCACCAACGATTTCGGCAGCGCTTTTTCCATGACAGTCACCATGCGCTCGTCCTGTTCTTGACCATTAAGGGTTTGAAACATGCCGAGAGCAACCAGAATACTGTCTTCTGCACGCCAAGGTTCTGGACGAAAATTAAGCGCTATAAACTCAGGCGGCAACATTTTAGTCTGGTAAATAAAGGCGTTTACACCTGCCACATAAGCATCTAAAACTTGTTTCTGGTTAGAGGGCAAGGCAGAAACTATATTTTTGGCTGTTTTTTCAAACTGGTAATCACGTTGACCCTTATCCAGATCAATAGCCTTTGATCCAAAGATTTCTGCAAGTCGACCTGTGCTCTTACGGCGCATTAATTCCATTTGAAACAAGCGGTCGCGTGCATGCAAAAAACCCAAAAGACGAAAAGCATCTTCACGATTCTCTGTGAGAATAGACGGGATACCCAAAGAATCGCTATGAACCGTAGCCTCAGCGCCCAAACCGGGCAGCGAAATTTCACCCTCTTCTTTCGGTAAGGAGGCCGTCAGCACCCAAAAAATAACGCCCGCACCCAACACAATAACAACCATCAACACCGAAATAACACGTTTTACTTGCATAATCTTGTTTGTAAAGAATGGGAGACTGATTCTGCGGTCTGATTTTACATGTTCGAGTTAATTGCGTTAAAACAACTGTCGTAAAAAGACTTTTAATTGCATATAATAGCGATTCTAAATTATATTGTCAGATATTGATATAGGACTATGGAAAAAATTGATGTATTTGATTTGATAGAACGAATGTCTGCATTGATTCGGTCTGAAGAACGTAGAAAGTGTACGGAATTAGGTTTGCAGCCGGTTCATTTGCAGGTAATGGATTATTTATCTCGCTGCAACCGCTATAGCGACACACCGGCAGCACTTGCTAATTACTTGGGCATGACTCGTGGTACAGTTTCCCAAACCTTATTTCTGCTGGAAAAAAAAGGGTATATTAAAAAAACAGCCGATGTAAATGACAAGCGTATGGTGCATCTTAGTCTTCTAACTGAAGGTGACACGCTTTTGAATAAAGCCAGTCCGGTAGATTTATACAGTCAGGCATCGGCAATATTTAAAGAAAATAATAACCAAGAAAATGTGTTTGTTAATGCCCTAGCTGCACTCCAAAAAGCTAATAAGTCACAATCATTTGGGCTTTGTAAAACGTGTAAATATTTCACTGTAACATCAGATGGATTTGTTTGCGCGCTAACCAAAGAACAACTTAGCCAAAGGGATAGTGAAAAAATATGTCAAGAGCATAGCCTTAGTTGACTATTGTCATTCCATGTTTATAAAAATGACAATACAATCAAGTCCAATTATTCAATCACAACCGTACTGCCGCGACGTATTACACCAGGTTGAATCACCTTTGCATAAACACCAATTGAAGGTAAGGCTTTACCGGCAAAGGGTACAAGTACGGTATTTTCTGAAATAGTACGCAAAATTTTAGCATCTTTAGCCAAGTCACCCTGTGCCAAAGTCGGCATTACACAACGTGGACAGGGGTCTGTAACCAACAACTTCACACCGTCAATGATAAGGGTTTTTCCAACCCAGTCGTTTTCAACAAAACCAGTTTGCTCGGGAGAGGTTGCAATGACCAAATTTGGACGAAAACGTCGCACGTCCATACGACCACTAGGATAAAGCTGCTGTAACTGTGCTAGGCTTGCTGTTGTCAGTATGTGCAAGCTGGCATAATCAAAAAAACTACCTTCATCGGCCGCTACGGAGATAGTTTCATCGCTAATTTCTGTGCTTTCACCCTCATATTCAGGCCAATATTGTTCAAGACTGGCATGCTGTGCTGCTTTGTTTCTCAGACTGATGGTACGCTTTAAGGCAATAGACAACAACTGTTCTGCATCAGGCTGATCGCTTCTAATTATGTTACCGTCTGGTAAAGTGATCCAAACAGGAGGAATTTCCTTTTCTAAAACAGGTGCTTCAATATAACGAGCATGGAAAGAAAAAATTTCCGGCCATTTTTTAGGATTCTTGGCGCTTACGACCTTATCGGTTTCCAAATCCAGCAAAGCATACGACCGATCCCCCAATACTCCATTGTTGGTAATAATAGCGGAGTTTAACTCCTCTCCCATCATAGATTTGACAGGGTAACGCCAAAGCGAAGCCAAAGATAGCGTTGAAACAGACATAAATATCCTCTGTAAAATTAAGTAGTAATTTTTTTTTCCTGATACAGACCCCAGGCAATAAGTTTAGATCCACTATTATAGTGAATCGCTATAGTATCACCTATGTTTTCCTGAGGGAATATTTACTTGTGTCCGGACGTAACACGATTTCATGCGTTTCGCTGCCTTCGAATTACGCGGGTGTTAGGCTGTCGATAAACGATAAGGCCTTCAGGAAAGTGCCTCTGTTTGGTTAATTTACAGCTAAATGGCGTAATCCAGGTAAAATGGGTTAAATTGCCGATAACGGTAAACACTAGACTACTTATAGAAACTAAAACAATGCAGCCAGGTTTTTTCAATCACCTCTTACTCATTTGTCAGTTTGAAATAAAAAGAGGCTTTGCAACCCGAAAAGGCTTACTGTCTCTGATCACCTTTGCGGTCATTTGGTATTTTATTCTACTGTATCCGCTTCGCTTTGCTGCTGGATTAGTGGTGCAGGGAAATAGCTTACACCAACACTTCAGTTTTTTTGATTTTATCGGTTTTGGATCAATACAGCATTGGCCAATTTCTGAATTCGATGTGTTTTGGCATCTTGCGCTAATGCTCTTCCCAATTTTGAGTATCACGCTTGCAGCTGATCAAACCTGCTCTGATCGGGAGCGAGGCACCTTACGTTTTATTGTGATGCGCAGTAGTCGCGACCGGGTATTCTTTGGCCGGTTTACAGGCGTTATGATCATTCAGACACTGTTGATTGGTGCCGCCGCCTTCAGCACCCTGGCTCTTGTTCTGAATCGTGATACGTCGCTTTTTTCCTCTGCATTGCCAGACTTGTTCGCTCTCATCGTTAATTTAGTCTTAATTGTTCTACCCTTTACCGCCATGATGGCGGCTTTATCCGCTCAGGTTAAATCTGCTCGACAAGCGACCCTCTGGGCTATTCTGATCTGGACATTTATGGCCGGTATGATTAATGGTTTGTCTTACTACGTGCCTGGACTCGATTTTCTTAAATTGCTGATCCCCGGCTATCAATTATCCGATCTGGCGCAACTGTCAGGATGGCAAACGCTGCAATTGGCTTATGTTCCCCTTTTACAAAGCCTTATTTTGTTAGCCTTTGGGCGCTGGATAATGGCAAGGCAAGCGCTATGAGCTCACCAATCATTCAATGCCAACAGCTTAACCACGTTTATTCGGGCAAGGTCGCGCTGAACGACATCAACTTTGAACTGGATGCGGGTGAGCCTATCGGTTTGGTCGGCCCCAATGGGGCCGGAAAAACCTCCTTGCTTAGTATATTGTCAGGTTTTTTACGCCCCACTTCCGGCTCTGTCAGGTTGTTCGGTCACCCACCCGGTGCAGCACAACTCATTGGTAAGGTTTCTGCTTTACCGCAGGACGCCAGACTAGACCCGAGTTTTACGCTAATTGAGCAACTGGTTTATTATGCTCGTCTACAAGGATTCACTACACAACCGGCAATCCAGGAAGCAAGCAGGGTTTTAGAGGCATTATCACTCACAGAGGCCGCTCATGAAAAACCGGGGGTGCTGAGTCATGGCATGGCTAAACGGGCGGCGATTGCCCAAGCATTGATCGGCAAACCGACTCTGGTATTACTGGATGAACCCACCGCCGGACTTGATCCTGTGAATGTCCGAACAGTGCTGTCCATTATTGCGGAACAATCGTCAGCGACAACCTTTATCATCAGCTCCCACGACTTGGCTGAACTTGATCGGCTGTGCCAGTGCATATTACTGTTGGAAAATGGTGTATTGCAGACAGAGAAGATACACATTAATGAACAACAGTCTGCCACCCAGTTTATTACTCTGCAAATGGAATCCTGCCCGGCACTGGAAGTGACTGCTAAACTGGAGGCGTTAGAAGGTATCTTACAGGTCACTAACCCACAAAAAAATGAATTTGTCGTCGCCTACAATGCTGAACTGCAACCCAGTATGGATCTACAGCTGATGCAGTGTCTCCAAGCTAATCAGTGGCAATATCGGCAGTTGAGCCACGGCAAGACCCTGGAAGAAAAGCTTTTTTTTAGAGAGTAATGGTGTCTTTGGCAAATCCACTTTCAAATTCGTTACACATTGAAGCCTATTAACTGGATCTCCACAAAGCGGAGTGTGTGTCTCTATTGTTTCAAACACGCCCCGATGTAAAAAGCTTCCAATTTTTTACACTGTCTGCTCTTTTGTCCAATTACGCTTGTATCGGATAACCACTTTAGATTTTTCTTTAGCAGGCTGGTGGACTATTTTTGGGGGGATAACTTGAAGTTGTGCTTGAAAATAAGCGCTGTAATTACTTGAAGGGGTCATGCGTCTCTTTTTGTCAAAAATGGGATAGTATTACGATAAACAGGGTTAAAGCCACCGGCCAAAGTCAGTTAGCTTTATTAAAGCTTGTTAATACGGTCTACAATGAAACCCATTATAAGACTTTAACAAGGCTGGTAAATTTGAAAATTACTAATTGACGAACAGAACGAGGAACTACAGAAGGAACATCGAGTTGGTAAACAAGGTGAAATCATATTTTTCTAGCCGTTTCGATTATAGGCCTATTACGAGGCTTGTCAACCTTATGAACATTGGATCACAGGGCAATCGCATTAAAACTCT
>PMJA01000126.1 GCA_003158415.1 Methylobacter sp. | reverse complement strand
TCAGCGGCTTTTTTTAAATATTCATCCCTTTTGTCAAACGCGCCCCGGGACTGAGCGGCTCTTGCCGCCGTTAAATAATGAATGAGCGGCGCGCCGCTATGGGACGCATGTTTAATCAAAACATTTTCCGCTTTTTCCCAATTACCTTCGGCGGAATCGACCAAGCCTGCGATCAGGGCTTCCTGAGATCGGTTAAATTTAATGTTCCTGCTGCGGCTTTTAAGTTGTCCTGGCAGCCTGAACAGCCAGCCCAATAGTCTGAAAAATAAATAAAATACAAAAAAGCCGATAATCAGGCTCACCGCAAAAACCACCAGCGATGTTTCCAGTGACCATTGACCAATGCCAATCAGTACATAACCCGGATCACCAAAACCTTGCAACCAGTTATTGACCAAAAACACGGCTACAGCGGTAGCAAACAGAGAGCCTAGAAAATAAAGTAATTTTTTCATCAAGTATCTCTTATCGCGGTGAAGGCACTGCTTCGGCTGGAGTCGTTGTTTCAACCGGCTTTATCGGTTCAACTGGATTAATTTCTTTATCGGCGGCTTCAGTTGCTGACGGCTGCATCGCTTTATCTGTTTCTATACGCAGAGTAGCAATATCCTTGAGCATTTTTAACGAGGCGCTGATCTCAGGAAACTGGCTACGAATTTTAAGGTTATCTAAGCGCTCCAGCTCGGCGATAAAATTATTAACATCCTCGTTCTTGGTAAAATTCTGCTCCGTCCATTTTTTTGCATCCGCCAGACTGGATTGAAAAAGCGCTTCATTGCGCTGAACCAGCGCAATTTTCACCATTTCCAATTTCACCCGTAATTGCTCACGTATAAATTGCGCTTCCTCGGGCGTTAATATGGCTTTAACTTCATGCTCTGTGTGCCTGATAGTCACTATACCCCCCAGTTGATTCATGGCGGAATCAAGCAGGCTTTTATCTTCTGCTGAATCGTCGGATGACTGTTTTACCGGGGCAGACGCTGTCAATGGTTTACCGGTATAAGGTAACAACAGGGCTAATTTATCGACACGGTCTTGCAGGGTCTGTATTGACGCATAAGTGCCGACAATATCGGGGATTATAACGCTCTTGAGTACGGAAACTTCCCTGGCAATCTCTTCGCGCACCTTAAAGACCCCCGCATCGCCGCTTTCTCTTAAGCGTTGATCGGCGGCCTCTAATGCTTCGCGCGTGGTGTTGACATCGCCGACTAAATGCAGGCGCTCATTGGCGACACTTAATAAATATTCGGCATCGGCAATTAACCAATCACCGCGCGTCTTTCCCAATTGACGTTGCAATCGTGCGATTGCATCATTCAGCTCCTTGCGAGTGCTGTCCAGTTTTTCGTTGTGCAACTGGGAGAAGTCGGCGAGCGTTTTAGTAAAGTGGGTATCCTTGCCGGCAGCATCCGCTTCCAGGGTTGCAAGCTGGGACTGAATGGCGACAAGTTGGGACTGATAGTCGGCAATCTGCTTGGACATTTGCCCTTTAACTTCACCACCTAAGCCTTGCTGCTGATCCCGTAATTGCGTAAAAAAATAAAATCCGGCGGCGGCCAGCCCGATAATAATAAGCAGAATAATAACGCCAAACCAGAATCCGCTACGCGACCGGCGAGCTTGTTTGGTCTCCCCCAAATCTTGTTCTTGTTGTTCACTCAATTCGGCCACGCTATTCCCCCTGTTACACACATTGTTACTGTTTCAAGAATTGCTGCATCTGAAGGACTTTCCGTCACTGCAATTCGTTTAAAGCCCAAGTCGGCGGCTATCTGCCCGATTCTATCGCTAACCACCACCAGGGGCGCTACGAATAACCGCCGGTGATATTTTTCTTCCAGCATGATGACTAAGTTTTGCACCGCTGCACCACTGGTTGCGGTGATAACATTCAACTTATCCTGAGCAAGCAACAAACTTACCGGCGAGCTATCACTGTCGGGTATTATCCTTCTGTAGACATCCAGATAATCAACGGTTGCGCCTCTGCTGCGTAATGCCGTCGCCAGCTCTTCGCGCCCGCCTGCACCGCGAACAATCAAACAACGTAGCCCCTGCATCTGCTGCATCTGTGGCATTGCCAGCAAGGCTTCACTGTTATAACCATGATCCGGTACTAAATCGACCTGCAACCCCGCCAGCGCTAAGGCTTGCGCAGTTGCCTTGCCTATGGCGGCAATTCGTACAGACTTAAATTTTTCTATTTTATCACCATCTGAATAGTAACTGTGCATAGTTACTGCATTGGCGCTGATAAAAACCAGCCATTGATAGCTGTCCAGCTGCGCCAGCCGGTTTTGTATCGCTTGCGTATCCGCAAACGCCGCAATAGCCAGGGTTGGAAACCGGATCGCCACGCCGCCCCGTCCTTCAATCAAACGACATAAATTTTCTGCTTGATGTGCAGGACGGGTCACTAAAACGTGCGCCCCGTTCAACAACTTAATCAATGAAACAACGCCTGCAGAATTTTATCTGCGCCCTGTGCCAGTAAATCTTCTGCAATCAGCCGACCGATGGTCTCCGCCTGATCCAGTCCGCCCGTGCGTTCGGCCCGATAAAGGACACTGCCGTCGGGACTGCCGACCAATCCGCGCATGAATAATTGCTCGCCCTGATATTGCGCAAAACCGCCGATCGGCACCTGACAGCCGCCGTTCAACCGTGCATTCATCGCGCGTTCAGCGGTCACGCAGATCCCGGTTTCACTGTCATGCAGCACTTTTAACAGGTCATTAATTTCCGGATCATCGACACGGCATTCTATGCCTATGGCGCCCTGTCCTATTGCCGGCAAACTGACGCTGGCATCCAGGGATTGAGTGATACGTTCCGCCATGCCCAATCTTTTTAATCCTGCTGAAGCCAGAATAATCGCATCATAATCGCCTGCATCCAGTTTGGCCAAGCGGGTGTTGACATTGCCTCTTAACGGCATGACATCGGCATCCGGAAACCGTTCTTTAATCTGGCATTGTCTACGCAGGCTGGAGGTGCCGATTCTGGCGTTAACCGGCAATTCATTTAACGTTGAATAACGATTTGACACAAAGGCGTCGGTTGGGTCTTCGCGGGATAAAATGGCCGCCAAATGAAGGCCCACAGGAAAATCTACCGGCACATCTTTCATGGAGTGTACGGCAATATCGGCCAAACCCTCCAGCATGCCTTGCTCCAGCTCTTTAACAAACAAACCTTTGCCGCCGATTTTGGCTAAAGGCGCATCGAGAATTTTATCGCCCCGTGTCACCATTTTTACCAACGTGGTCTTCAACCCTGGAAATGCCCGCGTCAACAGCTCTGCGACGTGCTCTGCCTGCCACAACGCCAATGGGCTCTGACGCGTGGCGATACGAATAATTTTTTCAGCCAAGAGGAAACCTTCATTTTTCAAAAAATAAGTTTATTGTAACCTTATTTGACTTGATGGTATGTCATCGGGCGTTAATAGTTTGTTAGATTTTTTGGCTACCCACTTAAGACGGGACAGATAACATCCATTAGAGGGATGTTATCTGTCTAGTGCCCACTTTCATATTTTCTAACTTGCAATGGGCGCTGTTTAAGGAATGGGAATGCGGCTAGTGATTGCCCCAATCCACCCAACCCATTTGTGCCGAGATCAGCACAATGATGCCAAAGATGATGCGATACCATGCAAACACAGTGAAATCGTGCCGACTGATAAACCGTATCAGGCCCCGCACGGCAATGAATGCGCTGATGAACGACACCGTGCCGCCGACTGCAAACAGGGCAAGATCATCCATGCTGAACAAATCGCGATGCTTGTACACGTCGTATAAGGTTGCAGCGAACATGGTGGGGATAGCGAGGAAAAAAGAAAACTCGGTTGCGGCGCGCCGGGACAGCCCGAAAAACAAACCACCGATAATAGTTGCGCCAGAACGGGATGTGCCGGGGATCATCGCCAATGCCTGCGCGAAACCGACCTTCAAGGCGTCGCGCCAGGTCATGTCATCAATCGATTCGGCATGAACAACATGCTGGCGACGCTCCGCCCACAAGATCAAAAAACCGCCGATAATGAACGCCGAGGCGACCACTAAGGGATTGAACAAATGCGCTTTGATTTGCTTTAGAAACAGAAACCCCAATACGGCGGCCGGCAGGAAAGCGACTGTCAGATTGACCGCCAAACGCGTAGACGCAGGCTCCGAAGTCATACTTACCAGCGTATGCGCCAGTCGTGCGCGATACTCCCAAACCACCGCCAATATGGCTGCAAACTGAATGGCAATTTCAAACACCTTGCCCTTGTCGTCGTTAAACCCCAGCAATTGCCCGACCAGAATCAAGTGACCTGTAGACGAGACCGGAAGAAATTCGGTTAAGCCCTCGACGATGCCGAGGATGAGTGCATGTATCAACAAGGTAGGATCAGTCATGGTGATTTTTCTATGAGGGTGGTTATGAAAGAAACAGGTGTTTGTACTTGATAAGGCTATCAGTTTTGCCTAATACGTCATTCCGACAGGGAGAGCGTGCGAGGATTGTCCGGAATCCAGAATCCCAAGGATGGCAATAGTTTATCACATCCATCTGTACTGGATACAGGCAGACCATGCAGGTATGACCTGCTAATTTTATGACCGTGAATAACTGATAGGTGTTAAGGATGGATAACTAAATAACTTGGATAGAGCGAGTTATCGCGGGAGCGGCTTTAGCAGCGAAATTCGAAGCTAAAGCCGCTCCCACATTGATTCTTATCCCTAGGAGACTAGCGCCTCATGGAATCAAAAAACTCGGCGTTGGTTTTAAAGTCTTTAAGCTTACCTATCAAAAATTCTGAAGCGGCGGTCTCATCCATCGGTTGCAGAATTTTGCGCAAGATCCATGTTTTTTGCAAGGTATCGGGATCAACCAGATATTCTTCCCGACGTGTGCCGGAACGGTTAATATTTATCGCCGGGTAAATCCGTTTTTCAGCAATTTTACGATCCAGATGCAATTCCATGTTACCGGTGCCTTTGAATTCTTCGTAGATCACTTCATCCATTCTTGAGCCGGTATCCACCAATGCCGTAGCGATAATCGTCAAGCTGCCGCCTTCTTCGATATTACGAGCCGCGCCGAAAAAGCGTTTAGGTTTTTCCAGGGCATTCGCGTCCACACCGCCCGTTAATATCTTGCCGGAAGATGGCACTACAGTGTTATACGCTCTAGCCAATCGGGTAATCGAGTCTAACAAAATAACTACATCGTGTTTATGCTCCACCAAACGCCGCGCTTTTTCGATCACCATTTCCGCAACCTGTACGTGGCGGGTTGCCGGCTCATCAAAGGTGCTGGAAATCACTTCGCCCCGGACACAACGTTCCATTTCGGTGACTTCTTCAGGACGCTCATCAATCAATAATACAATGAGGTAACATTCGGGATTCTGTTCGGCGATAGCTTGCGCCAAACTTTGCAGGATCATGGTTTTACCGGCTTTTGGCGGAGACACAATCAAGCCGCGCTGGCCTTTGCCGATGGGTGCGATTAAGTCTATAATTCTGCCGGTTAAATCTTCGCTGGTGCCGTTACCTTGTTCGAGAACAAATCGTTGTTTGGCAAATAGCGGGGTCAGGTTTGAAAAGGTGATTTTGTTTTTGGTATTTTCCGGGGGCTCAAAATTGATCTGGTCAACCTTGAGCATAGCAAAATAGCGTTCGTTGTCTTTAGGCGGCCTGATCTTGCCGCTTATCGTATCGCCTGTTTTTAAGGAAAACCGTCTGATTTGACTGGGCGATACATAAATGTCGTCGGGGCCAGCCAAATAGGAGCATCCCGGCGTTCGTAAAAAACCAAAACCGTCCTGCAAAATTTCCAGAACGCCATCGCCGGAAATATCGTCACCGGCTTTTGCCTGCTTTTTCAATATGGCAAAAATCAAATCCTGCTTGCGTGATCTGGCGACATTTTCAAGCCCCAGGGACTCGGCGATTTCAATAACTTCACTTATTTGTTTTAGTTTTAACTCGGTTAGATTCATAAAAAGGCGGCTCGGAGAAAAGTAGCTAGGCAGTAATGCCGTAACGACCGGGATAGGATTGATAATTCAGGAGGTAACTATCGGACGACAGGATTGGGTGCGCGGAACTATCGCACTGCATAAGTATAACTCAAGCATTCAGACCCGTCCAGCTTTTGTGGCAGGTCTGAATAAGGGAGAACAATTTAAATGTTGTTGTCAATAAACTTGGTAAGCTCTGATTTTGATAATGCACCCACTTTAGTGGCTTCCACTTCGCCGTCCTTAAACAGCATCAGTGTTGGAATGCCGCGCACACCGTAGTGTTGCGGAGTGTTCGGATTGTCATCTATGTTTATTTTAACGATGGTCAATTTACCCTCATACTCTTTGGCAACAGCATCCAGAATCGGCGCAATCATTTTGCAAGGGCCGCACCATTCAGCCCAATAGTCAACCAATACAGGGCCGCCAGCTTTAATAACAGTTTCGTTAAATTCACTATCACTTACATGAAGGACTGAATCGCTCACACTATTTCTCCAAAAATAAAAAAACAAAACTATAGGAGGGATAGCGCGTCTAGTCAATCAATTTCAACCAATCCGATTTTTACGTTATGCTATAGCCTATGAAAAATACCCATTTAACCGAAACCCGCTTCAGCAATCTTGAATTGTCTGATTCTATCCTGCACGGATTAACCGATGCGGCTTTTAATCTCTGCACACCGATCCAGGATAAGGCCTTGCCCTTATTGTTGCGTAGCAAAGACATCGCCGGGCAGGCGCAAACAGGGACGGGCAAAACAGCCACCTTTTTGCTGGCAACTTTTCAGCACTTACTCAATGACGAAAGCGAGCAGATTAAAAATCCCAGGGCTATTATCCTCGCGCCCACGCGCGAACTGGCCATTCAGATCCATAAAGACGCCTTGCAACTAGGCAAGCATCTTACGCTAAAATTCGCGCTGATTTACGGCGGCACCGACTATCAAAAACAACTGGACACCATTAAATCCAATATTGATATTATTATCGGCACGCCGGGCCGTATTATCGATTTTTACCGACAAAATGCGTTCACACTGGACCATGTGCAAGTCACGGTGATGGATGAAGCCGACCGGATGTTTGATTTGGGCTTCATCAAAGATATCCGTTATTTATTAAGACGTATGCCCGCGCCTGAGCTGCGTTTAAATATGCTGTTTTCAGCGACCTTATCTTATAAAGTGACCGAACTGGCTTATGAGCACATGAACAACCCGGTTTTGATCCGCATCGAAACCGAAGAAGTCACGTCTAAAGCCATACAACAAAGCGCCTATTGCCCGGCTAACGAGCAAAAAATACCTTTGCTTATCGGGTTGTTGAACCACTACCAGCCGCAACGCAGCATTATTTTTGTCAACACCAAACGCTGTGCGGAACAGCTGGACGACACGCTCAACGCCAACGGCTATAAAACCGCCGCCCTCAGCGGAGATGTGCCGCAAGATAAGCGCCAAAGCCTGTTGGCCGATTTTCAGGAAAACAAAATCACACTACTCATCGCCACCGATGTCGCCGCCCGGGGCCTGCATATCGCCGACGTGTCCCATGTGATCAATTATGATCTGCCGCAGGATGTCGAAGATTATGTACACCGCATCGGCAGAACCGCGCGTTTTGGCGCCAGCGGCGAGGCCATCAGCTTTATCTGCGAACATTACGCCTATTCCATGCCGGATATTGAAGATTTTATCGGCCAGAAAATCCCGGTTAAAGCCATCACGGCCGACTTGCTGGCGGAGGTTGTTCCGCCGCCAAGAAGGCCGCCCAAGCCTAAAGCCGAGTATCAAGGCAAGCGCCCCAACCCAAATAGCAGCCGCAAACCTACAGTCCGGCCATCAACTCCCGAAAATCCTCAATAGACGGATAATCGGCGACGTGTTTTTTAGGCTGCTTGCTGTCAGGTTTGCTCACGGAAATTAAATGCGCGATGCCAAACAGCTTGGCTGAATTCAACACCGCCAGGCTGTCATCAATTAATAACGTGGATTGCTTGTCAAACGGCTCCTGTTGCTGCAATAGCGGCCAAAAACCGGCGTGTTCTTTAGGCAGACCCAAATCGTGGGAACTGATAATCCGATCGAAAAACGACTGCAAACAGGTTTTTTCCATTTTTAGCCCCAAGCTGTCGCGATGCGCATTGGTAACCAGCACAACCATTTTAGGCGATTGCTGAAGTTTTACCAAAAATTCGGCGACATGCGGCAGCACAGCGATTAAACCGGAAATCTCCGCCTTTAATCCGGCAATATCCAGCTGTAAAGCCCGGCTCCAGTAATCCAGACAATACCATTCCAGTTTTCCTTCCATGCTTTTAAACTGCGGCCCCAGCTGCTGCTTTGCTGTATCCAGACTGATGCCGTGTTGCTCGGCAAATTTTAGCGGCACAAACTCCTTCCAGAAATGATTATCAAAATTCAAATCCAGCAAGGTGCCGTCCATATCCAGTAAAACGGTATCAATTTTTTTCCAATCAATCATGATAGTGCGTTATATTTGCCGAAAATAATTCATAAAATAACACAATGTCAGAAAAACCGACCATTCTTAACAGAACCACCATCGCCAAAAGCCGCTTATTCCGCATCGAATCGCTGGATATACAATTCAGCAACGGCGAGCTACGCAACTACGAGCGTCTGGCGCGCGGCAACCCCGGCGGCGCGGTTCTAATAGTACCCATGCTGGATGTGGAAACGGTGCTGTTAATCCGGGAATATTCCGCCGGCGTACACCGCTATGAAGTCGGCCTGCCCAAAGGCAAGACCGATGCGGGCGAATCCTTCATAGAAGCCGCCAACCGCGAGCTTAAAGAGGAAGTAGGCTACGGCGCAAGAAACCTGCATCACTTAAGTTCGTTATCGCTGGCCCCGTCGTATCTGGAGCATATCACCGAGATNNCAGGATTTATATGCCGAAAAATTAATCGGCGATGAGCCGGAAGAGCTGGAGGTCATCCCCTGGAAATTAAGCAATATCAGCGAATTATTAGCCACCGGCGAATGCACCGAGGCTAGGTCAATAGCTGCGTTGTTTATGACGCTGGAGTATTTTAAAACGGCGTGATTTTACCGTTATACGATCTCACCATTGCTGAATATTCAGCAGTGGGCGACACATCGTCGTCCAATTTTTTTCTTGCTTCCCCGGCAAGTGCGTGCAATTCAGGATCGCTTCTATTGTTAGCGAGTATTATCAAATCGAACAGCACTGCAATTTCAGCCAACTTGGTACGCCTCGCTTCGTTTAAATTGTCCCTACCCAGGCCTAAAATGGTAATCGTGGCTTTACCATAAGCATTGCCATTGATGGCATAAGGAATTTCCGCACGAAAGCCGATGTAGTCTTGAGGATTTACTACAGCGGGATTTATCAACAAAGGTTGCTCTGCCGTTATATCGTCATGATGGCTAAGCGCT
>PMJA01000052.1 GCA_003158415.1 Methylobacter sp. | reverse complement strand
GTCAGGTTTAGTCATGATGACGGTCGTTAAAAATCTGATTGTTCGAAATCGGGAGGCTTGAAGACAAATACAGAGAGGCGTACGATGCGAGTAAACTAATCGACCGGGCGGCTTCACTCCCGAAGCATAGCCTCNNTACCGCATCATCGACTTCACGCTGACCAATTGCCTGCACTCCGGATTGCGGCGGGTGCTGGTACTGACGCAATACAAGTCGCACTCACTGCAAAAGCATCTGCGTGATGGCTGGACCATTTTCAACCCGGAAATCTCCGAATATATCATCCCCGTACCGCCACAAATGCGAACCGGCGTATCCTGGTACTCCGGGACAGCCGACGCCATTTTTCAGAATCTGTATCTGATTGAGCGTAGCAATGCCAGCCATGTGCTGATTTTGTCAGGAGACCACATCTACCGTATGGATTACGCTGCGATGCTCCAATTTCACCAGGAACAGGGCGCGGAGTTAACGATTGCCTGCATGCCGGTGCCGCTAGCCAGCGCGGGTTCTTTTGGCATCATGTCGGTGGATGACGCACATCGAATTCGCGAATTCCACGAAAAGCCGGAAAACCCCAAGCCCTTGCCAAACGACCCGCACCGTGCGCTGGCATCCATGGGCGTCTATATTTTCAATGCGGATCTGCTCAGTCGCGAACTGCAAGCCGACCACGCCCTTACCGAATCCAGCCATGATTTCGGCAAGGACATCATTCCGCATCTCATTGGAGTCCATAATGTATGCGCCTACCGGTTCGGCGGAGAAACCGGGCGCGTCACGCCTGATCGATACTGGCGCGATGTCGGCACGATAGATTCGTACTACGAGGCGAACATGGACTTGCTGGCCCAGATCCCGCCACTGAACCTGTATCAGCCCGATTGGCCCATCCGCACCTACCACGGACAAAATCCGCCGGCACGCATGACCGCCGGGGCTAGCGGACACGCAGGGAAAGTCGTGGACTCCTTGCTCAGCAGCGGGACGGTCATCTCCGGCGGCACAGTCAGGCATTCGATCCTGTTCCAGCAAGTCCAGGTGGATGACAAGGCTGTCGTTGAAGACTCAATCCTGTTTGACGGGGTGTATGTTGGCGCAGGTGCAACCTTGAAACGCTGCATTGTCGACAAAAATGTGCGGATTCCTCCCGGCGAGCGGATTGGGTTTGACGCCGCCGCCGATGCAGCCCGCTTCACTGTCTCGGAATCCGGCATCACCGTCGTCCCGAAGGATTACCGCTTCCTAACACCCCGCACAGCTTTGTAGGTCTTAATGAAGGAACGATAAGAATGTTGGGCATGAAGTATGCTCAACCTACACACTAGGCATTTTCAAGTTTTTTGATTATGGATTTTGCCAGATTTTCATTTATTTCGTTATGTCGAGGTACGGGTTGGGATTGCTTGGTTTGTGGATTAGTGTACCAGTCGTGCCGCCCACCATTACGAACAAGAATACACCCCATTCTTTCAAGAGCCTTAATTAAGTCGCGTCTTTTCATTCACGCAACCAACAACTCTTCAACTTTACGAATATAAGGAATTTGTGCAGACTCAATATCATTTAACAAATCTTTCAAGTTTTCGACGAGCTCCTCTTTTGTCATACCCTGAGTTTGATAATCAGGATATTCATTTAAGAAACCGACAAAAAAAGAATCGTCTTGCCATGATGTAAATTTAATTGTTCTCATAAATAAAAATTTTAATTAATAAGTTGACATTTATGTTTACTATGACCCAAAAATCATAGTTTATGCCGACGAACGAAGCGCATCCTGGCCCTATTACAAAATTAATGTTTAATTTTAGTTGTTTGTTTCAGAAGATTTTTGTTTTAAAAACGGTTCTGTTTTTGATGAACCATCAATTACCATACCGCAATTTAGCCTCTTCCCTCCATTTAGCGTGAGATAATCGTTTTTGAGCAAGAGACTCTTCAAATTGGCTTTGGGGTGTCATTTTTTCTTTTTTTAAGGCTTCTTTTAGACCAGCATTATCTGATTGTTCTATACAATACTCATGATCGACCAAACCATGTGTTGGATGCTGGAAAAAACCAGACCAATCAGAATAGATAAATTGAGAACACTCTCGTGCTTCCAGTTGTTCTTTTTGTAAAATATTTTTTTGATTAGTGGAACCTAGTTGCTCAATACAATTTATATCTTCTACAGTACCAGCATAGGCAATCTTTTTAATATCATCGTTACCAATTTTCCTAACGCGATTAAGACAATGCCTGCTCCCATTTATTTGTTCTTTATTTAATTTTTCATTTCTCATGCGTAATGAAAATTCAAGTTCCTCATTATATTTCAAATGAGCTTTATCTTCTTTACGTTTAAATTCCTGATACCTTTTTTCTTTTTCTGCATCAAACTCGTCAGCAAAAGAAATAGAACATGAAAAACAAAGCATTACCAAAAAAATAAGAATTTTATTCATAATCCGCGTTTCTATTGTGTATTTGAAGGATAATCGAATTATAGGCTAAAAAATTGTAAGGATAAAATGCAGTTAAAAACATTGGACAATTTGAACCATTTTGTCTGATGTTGAAAACAAAAAACCTTGATTTTAGCTGGGTAAGTAGTGACGTAAAAGTTATCAGCCATGTAGATACTCTGTTCAAAGTCAA
>PMJA01000419.1 GCA_003158415.1 Methylobacter sp. | reverse complement strand
CCTCACCCCAACCCTCTCCCGCTGGAGAGGGAGTTTTCTCTGCTAACTTAATGGTATTGGGGCGAAAGGTACAAGGATGCAGTTTTTTTGACCTTTCACCTTGAACCTAAGTTATAAATGTAAGCCTTTTTCGCCCCTGGATATGCCGGTCGGGCCTGAACGCACCACTTCGATAATGCTGTCCGGGTCTATAGTGGCGATAAAGGCGTCGAGTTTTTCCGAAGGGCCGGTCATTTCAACAATGTAGGTGGTCGGCGTCACATCAATAATCTTGCCGCGAAATATATCCGCCATGCTTCTGATTTCATCGCGCATTTCACCGATGGCTTTAATTTTAACCATCATCAGTTCGCGTTCGATATGAAAGGCTTCGGCTAAATCGATCAGTCTGACGACATCAATCAACTTGTTCAGTTGTTTGGTAATTTGCTCAATGATTTCTTCACTGCCGCGAGTGACCAGAGTCATACGCGATAGGCTGGGATCTTCAGTTGCTGCGACGGTGAGTGACTCAATATTATAGCCGCGTGCAGAAAACAAGCCTGCCACGCGCGATAAGGCGCCGGATTCGTTTTCGATTAAAATGGAAATTATGTGTCTCATTATGCCAATTCCCTGTCTGTGGTTGTGCCCAGGGCGACGCGTAGTTTCATATCATGATGGCCTTTTCCGGCCTCAATCATCGGATAAACATTTTCAGTTCTGTCGGTCATGATGTCCAAAAACACCGTGCGGTCTTTTAGGGCAAAGGCGGNNATCGTATCCATATATGAATGCGAATAACGGCTTTCGTAAGTAAATTCCTGCCATTGCCTGACCATGCCCATATAACGGTTGTTCAAGTTAATGATCTTAACTGGCGTTTTATACTGCAAGGCGGTCGATAATTCCTGTATGCACATCTGGATGCTGGCTTCGCCGGTAACACAGGCGACATCGGCGTCGGGGAATGCCAGTTTAACGCCGATGGCGGCAGGCAAACCGAAGCCCATCGTGCCGAGTCCACCTGAATTGATCCAGCGGCGCGGTTTGTCGAAACGGTAATATTGCGCCGCCCACATTTGGTGCTGGCCTACATCTGACGTTACATAAGCATTGCCTTTGGTCACTTCAAATAATTGCTCAATGGCATATTGCGGTTTAATCAACGGGCTTTCCCGGTCGAATTCCAGGCAGTTAACCGCCTGCCATTGTCCGATTTGATGCCACCACAGCTCCAATGCTTTTTTGTCGGGTTTTTTTGAACCTTCCTTGATTAACTCCAGCATGAGTTGCAGTACCGGCTTAACATCGCCGACGATAGGAATATCGACTCTAACGGTTTTGGAAATAGACGCCGGGTCTATATCAATATGAATGATCTTGGCATAAGGACAAAACAAATCCAGTTTGCCGGTGACACGGTCATCAAAACGCGCGCCGATAGCGATAATTACATCGCTTTCGTGCATGGCCATATTGGCTTCATAAGTGCCGTGCATGCCCAGCATGCCGACAAAATGCCGATCCGATGCCGGGAAAGAGCCTAAGCCCATTAAGGTATTGGTAATCGGATAGCCCAGTGTACGGGTAAACTCGGTCAATTCTTTGCTGGCTTCGCCTAACACGACGCCGCCGCCTGAATAAATAATAGGCTTTTGTGCGCTCAGCAATAATTCAACGGCCTTTTTGATTTGCCCTTTATGCCCGGTAACGACCGGGTTGTACGAGCGTATAGACACTTTTTTAGGGTATTTATAAGGCACTTTAATGTGTGGCGCCGTTATATCCTTAGGCACATCGATTACGACAGGCCCTGGACGCCCCGTAGTCGCGATATAAAACGCCTTTTTAATGGTTTCGGCTAATTNNTCGACTTCCTGGAAAGCATCGCTACCGATTACGGGTAATGACACTTGGCCGGAAATGATGACCATAGGGATTGAATCCAAATAAGCCGTGGCTATGCCGGTGACAGCATTGGTAGCGCCGGGGCCTGATGTCACTAATACTACGCCGGGTTTACCGGTGGCGCGGGCATAACCATCGGCGGCATGGGTTGCGCCTTGTTCATGTCGAACCAGGATGTGTTTGAGGCCTTCTTGCTGAAAAAGGGCGTCGTATAAATGCAATACAGCCCCGCCAGGATAGCCAAAAATATATTCTACGCCCTCGTCTATAAGACTCTGAACCAGGATTTGTCCGCCGCTTAGCTCCACGCTAATACCTCAATAAACATGATAATGATCGATTTGGATCGATGCTGTTCGGTTTTAAAACTCAAGCGTCAATGACTGGGCTTTAAAAACAGTTAGATGATCCGTTTTTAATTCTTGTCTTTTCGGACAATATAACAGTCGACATTCTACTAGGTTCTTCATGAAATTGTAATTCTTTCACTTTGCTATTTTAAAGATTGTTTGTTGATGGAATATTGTTTACACAGCGCATAAAGTGCCGGAATGACGATCAACGTCAACAGCGTTGACGACACCATGCCGCCCACCATCGGTGCAGCGATGCGGCGCATAACTTCCGAACCGGTGCCGGTGCTCCACAGGATTGGCAACAGGCCCGCCATGATTGCGGTGACGGTCATTATTTTGGGGCGCAGGCGCTCCGCCGCGCCGGTCATCAAGGCAATGTGCAGATCGGTCTCGGTGAAAGCTCGTTTTTCTTCCAGGCATTGCCGTTGCTTTTCCTGAAAGGCTAGCTCCAGATAAATCAACATCACTACGCCGGTTTCTGCTGCGACTCCCGCCAGGGCGATGAAGCCGACACCGACCGCCACGCTGACGTTATAATCCAGAAACCACAGTAGCCAGATGCCGCCGACCAGCGCGAAGGGTACGGATAGCATGACTATAAGGGTTTCGGTTAGGCGGCCGAAGTTGAGATAAAGCAAAACGAAAATAATGCATAGCGTTAGCGGCACAACCAGTTGTAAACGCTGTTTAGCCCGTTCCATGTATTCGAACTGGCCGCTCCAGGCGATGTAGTAGCCCGCAGGAAACTTGACCGCCTGCTGCACAACCTGCTTGGCGTCCCGCACATAACCGTCGATGTCGCGCCCGCGCATGTCCACATAGATATAAGCGGACAGTAAGGCGTTTTCGGTACGAATAGCCGGAGGACCTTTGTTCAGACTTAGATGCGCCAACTGCCCTAAGGGTATCATCGCCCCGTCGACTGCCGGAACCAGTACATGCTCGGCGATGGCTTGGGGGCTGTCACGCAGCTCACGGGGGTAACGGACAATGACGGCGAAACGCTCACGTCCCTCCACCATTGTAGTTACTGTTTCGCCACCGATGGCGGTGGCAATGATGTCCTGCACATCGCCGATTAACAGCCCATAACGCGCCAGCGCTTCGTAGTCAGGAGTAATATTCAGATAAAAACCGCCAGTGAGGCGTTCGGCATAGGCGCTGGTGGTGCCGGGAACCGTCTTGACGGCTTGCTCGATCTGTTGCGCCAGACGTTCCATTTCCGCCAAATCCTTGCCGAACAGCTTAATGCCGATAGGCGTGCGGATACCGGTCGCCAGCATNNGATTTGCAGTGCCTGATCCAAAGCGGCAATCAGTTTATCGATCGTCATGCCGGGCCGCCAAGCAGATTCGGGTTTGAGGTTGACCAGTGTTTCGGACATTTCCAGCGGCGCCGGGTCGGTGGCGGTCAGTGCTCGTCCGGCTTTACCGAACACCGATTCGAC
>PMJA01000285.1 GCA_003158415.1 Methylobacter sp. | reverse complement strand
TGGGTTTTGCAAGTTCCTCATAAGATCATTTTTAAACTTGGAGTAAACCATTGAAAATAAATAGTCAAAAGATAAAAAAGCATTCCGTTGATCTGGCGCTGGTGTTATGCGTCATCAGTACGCTCGCGGGATGCTCTGCTGTTAAGTCCGGCAGTAATGATATCAAGGATATGACGGTTGAGCCTGCGCCTAACGCCGGTTTCATAGAGCATCCCGAGCAAGACGCTAAAATAACATTTTTACCGTTTCAGCGGGCCTGGATCTCTCCCGATTTCGACAAGAGAAATTACAACGAACTGGTGGTCGCTCCGGTCAACACCCAGTACATGCTGAAAATGGATTGGCTGCATGATATGAGTACGGCTTCCTGGTTTGGCGGTGTTAAGAAGGATATTGGAGAGCTTGCCGTGTATTTTCATGACCAGATAGTCAAAGATTTCACGGAAGATCCCAAGCATCGTTTTCAAATCATAGACTCAGCCGCTCAAGGAACCGGAACGGCTTTGCGCCTGGAAATCGCCTTGGTTGAAATAGATCCGTCGATGCCGGCGTTACATGCGGCGGGCTGGCTGACGCCAGGCGGCGGCACTGCCGCCGGTGTTGTCAATCAACGCAGGGCCGCGTTCGAAGGCCGTCTGCGCGACCTGCAAACCGGCAAGATAGTGGCGACTTTCGCTGATCGTAACTCGCAGGACGTCGGCCCCCTTGATCTCACCCGCCTGACTTGGTATGGTCCCGCCAAGGGCATCATGGATATGTGGGCCAAGCAGTTTGTGCAAATCGCCAACCGGGAACCGGGGCAGCAAATTAGCGATCCTGTTGCATTTACGTTGCGGCCTTTCTAGTTCTGAAAAGGGCCTGTTTTTGTGTCTCGTTGTTTACCACGAAGGACACGAAGATCACGNNCCTGCCCTGAGCGGTGTCGAAGGGGCTGGGATGAGGGGGATTTTAAAGGGTTTTCTTAAGTTGTTTCCCCCTCACCCCAACCCTCTCCCGCTGGAGAGGGAGTTTTCTCTACTTACTTAATGGCAGTGATGTTCCTGTGTGGGAACGTTATCAGTAAGCTACCCCGTCACACATTTCGCATCATGAACCTAAATTTTAACATCATCCGGATTCTTCTAAGCCTGCTGCTATTGCTGCCCCCTGCCCTTGCTTGGGCTGCACCCGGCTCTGCTCTACTCAAGGGGATCATGCAAAAATCTTCCGCTAAACCGGTTTCAGCATCATCCGAGATCAATCCGACAGCCCTGCTTGAGGAAATCAAGCTTAAACTTGCCGCAACCGGCGCGGAACTCGCTGCCATGCCTACTGAAGCTACGGATTCAATTACTGTCGAATTGTCTGAAAATAAGGGGATTTTTGTCCGACGAGCCTATCTAAAACAGCTGGTGTTTGCCTATCAGAGCATACTTTCCCGGCTGAACAACCTGCAATCGCGTAAGCAGCATCGTCTTGAACTGGAAAATCAAGCCGCAAATTGGTCTGGATTCAGCGCCCCCTCCCCTCACCCATTTTTGCAGGCGGACAATCTTAAAGAGTCGATCGCCAGCCTGAATAACCGGATTGATGAGCTTGAACCATTGATCACGATGACTGATCAGGCGGAAGCACAGCTAGCAAAAACCATCGAAAATTCCACCGTAAAACTAAGGCAGGCTGACGAGGCGGTAGAACAGGCAAAAACGTCGCCTGATTTGCAAGCCCGACTGGACAGGGAGCGTGGTCTGCTGACGCTGCAAAATCAGCTGGATTTAGCGCGTATCCTAGCGCTTCAGATCGAAAAACAATCGACTCATGAAGAATTGCTGGAAATCCGGGCAAAGCTGCAACTGGCTAACAAACAGCTTAGTATGTCGCCCGAACAGGTGGGGTTAACGCAATCGGATATCGATCAGGCACACAAAAACTTAGACAGTGAAAGTCAGCATATTATTGCCGAGCTTAAGCAAGAAGTATCAGCACTCGATTTTGATCATAAAGCGGAGCAGCCTGACGCTAGCGGGGCGGCAACACCGGCGCAAGTTGATCAAATCCGCCAAGCGCAACAGGATAATACCGACATTAAATTACAAGCACTTAATAGAATATTGCTTTATTTGCAAATGCAGCGGGATATTTGGGATCTCCGCTGGGCGTTTGCCAAGGTCACCGACCGTGAAAAAGCCGGTGAAGCCTATGAAAAGATTACCCGGAATCAGGCCGTTTTAACAATGATCCGCGATTACATCAATCGCCAGCGCCATCGTCTGCTGGTTCTGGTCACCGACCAATCAGTTAATCAACGGGATACCGCCATGGACGGTTCGGATGCTGTGAGTGATAAAATAAAAAATCTTGACCTTGATCAGATCGTTTCCTACTCACGCATGCTGGGGGCCATTGAATCGACCCAAAACTTGCTGGATCGAAGCAAACAGGAGCTGGACGCAAGGTTTGCAGTCAAGTCGTTTTCCGATTATCTGATGCAGGCATGGCTGACGGCCCGCGACGTTACCGCGCAGGTTTGGCAATTCGAACTGCTTGCGGTGCAAGACAATATCGAGGTCAATGGGCAAATAATCAGCGGCAAGCGCAGTGTCACCGTCGATAAAGTATCGACCGCTTTAGCGATTTTGATTGTCGGGTACTGGCTTGCCGTCCGTCTGGCTAGGCTGGTCGAAGGCCTGTCCGTGACGCGTTTGGGCATGGACGCAAGTCTTGCCCGGATTGCGCGACGCTGGATATTGTTTATTGAAGTCATACTTCTGGTCGTTTTGAGCATGTTGGTGGTCAGGATTCCGTTGACGATCTTCGCCTTCATGGGCGGTGCGCTAGCTATCGGCGCAGGCTTCGGTATGCAGAATATGCTCAAGAACCTGATTAGCGGGCTTATGCTGCTGTTTGAGCGTCCTTTTCGACCGGGGGATGTAGTCGAAGTCGGCGGCATCCGGGGCCGGGTCACAGACATCGGAGTGCGCAGTTCGCACATTATCGACAGCAACGGCATTGAGACCCTGATTCCTAACAGCACCTTCATTGAGCAGAATGTCACCAACTGGACGCTGAGCAGCAAGTCGGTGCGCATCGTAATCAATATCGGCATAGCCTACGGCTCACCGTTAAAAGAGGTGAGCAGACTGCTCCTGGAAATCGCGAATCGGCATGGGATGGTTCTCAAAGAACCTGCGCCCCAGGTGTTATTTGAGGATTTCGCCAGCGACTCCTTGCTTTTTGGCTTGTATGTCTGGGTCGAAATCAATCCTGATGTGTCATGGAAAACTATCGCCAGCGACCTGCGTTATATGATTAATAAAACGCTGGCTGAGCATGATATTGTCATTGCCTTTCCACAACGGGACATCCATCTTAATAGCAGCCGACCGCTGGAAGTTAGAGTGCTTGCCGATGCTGCTGATACCGGGAATGCAAAAGACTAATTGTGGGAATACTATCGCTTTATGGCAACACCTGGCGGACTTATTTTATAAACGTCCCTTACCTAAATGACGTATGACGGTTTCTTTATAAGGCAGGCGATAACGGTTTTTAATCCACACACCGGCAATCGCCGCCAGCATTAACCCGCAAGAAGCCAGCGTCAGATAAATAAGGCGCTTTAAATGGGACATTTCCCGCATGACTTGCGCATTATCGACCACTACGCTGTCTTTGTTGGCAGGCTCTGAATAAGAGCGCAGAACCTTAACGTCATTTTTTAAATCTTCAATCGCCCCTAATGCATTGGAAGCCTTACCAAGACGGATGCTCTCCTCCAGCGCCCTTAATTTGCTTTCGATAGAACCGCTGACTAATCCGACAAACTGCCCTTTCAAAGTATTCACTTCGGCAGACAATACGGGATTGATGTCAGCGACTTCGGATTTTTTGTAGCGGCTAAGATCATTG
This sequence comes from Methylobacter sp., assembly GCA_003158415.1. GTDB lineage: Bacteria > Pseudomonadota > Gammaproteobacteria > Methylococcales > Methylomonadaceae > Methylobacter_C. The sequence continues at coordinate 3,479 of PMJA01000285.1, read as the reverse complement.
GCAGGAAGCAGGAAAAAACCGGCAATAACAATGAACGCCATCAAGAAAAAAACCATCGCCATTAACCATCGGTTTACTTTCATCAATGCTTGATGCTGCGGTATGCCATGCAGCACCACAAGCTCCGATTTTTTCTCGTGCAACTCGCTCATTATTTATTTCCTCTCAATCCAAACACAGGACTGGCATCCGGTCGGACATTATTATTTTGTATAACTACTTGATTCATGATTATACAAGCTAAACACTATTTGTCCTGTGTTTTTGTTGGACGGTCTTATCGCAAGCGTTTAGCTGCGGCTATCCGCATTCTCAGCGCGTTTAACTTGATAAAGCCTTCGGCGTCTTTTTGATTATAAGCGCCGCCGTCATCTTCAAAGGTGGCGATACTTTCATCAAACAAGCTATCGGTTTTCGACTCTCTGCCCACGACAATCACATTGCCTTTATAAAGCTTAAGCCGGACTCTGCCATTCACCGATACCTGCGACGCATCTATCATGGTTTGCAGCATAGCGCGCTCTGGGCTCCACCAATAACCGTTATAGATCAACGAAGCATAACGTGGCATTAATTCATCCTTCAAATGCGCCACTTCCCTGTCCAGGGTCAATGACTCAATCGCACGATGTGCTTTTAACATCACCGTACCTGCCGGTGTCTCATAACAGCCGCGTGACTTCATGCCCACATAGCGATTTTCAACAATGTCCAATCGACCGATGCCATTATCTCCGGCAATTTTGTTTAATTTTTCCAGAACCGTAGCAGGCGTACAAGGAACGTCATCAATCGCAACAATATCACCTTGTTGGTAAGTCAATTCAATATAAGTCGCTTGATCGGGTGCGGCTTCAGGTGAAACTGTCCAGCGCCACATGTCTTCTTCGGGTTCTGTCCAGGGATTTTCCAGAATACGACCTTCATAAGAGATATGCAGTAAATTGGCATCCATTGAATAAGGCGACGTCTTGCCTTTTTTCATTTCTACAGGAATACCATGTTTTTCGGCATAAGCCAGCAGGGTTTGCCTTGAATTTAAATCCCATTCACGCCAAGGCGCAATCACCTGTATATCGGGACGCAAGGCGTAAGCGCCCAACTCGAAACGCACCTGATCGTTGCCTTTGCCTGTCGCGCCATGGGAAATAGCCGTAGCACCCGTTTCGTTGGCAATTTCAATCAGGCGCTTGGCGATTAAAGGCCGGGCGATAGACGTGCCCAACAAATATTCGCCTTCATAAACCGTGTTGGCGCGAAACATCGGAAACACATAATCACGGGCAAAGTCTTCGCGCAAGTCTTCAATAAAAATATCTTTAATGCCTGCGGCTTTAGCCTTGGCGCGGGCCGGTTCGACTTCCTCGCCCTGCCCTAAATCGGCGGTAAACGTGACTACTTCACAGGCATAAACATCCTGTAACCATTTAAGAATAACGGAAGTATCCAACCCCCCAGAATAAGCCAATACCACTTTATTGATTTTCGACATAACGCCTGCCTGCCTGCTTTGAATTAAAAATGCTGGGGATTATACCTGAAAAACAGCCCTGTAGGTCGGGTTAGCGTAGCGTANNGGCTATCGCCTAACCCGACCTACGCACTACGCACTGAGCAGCGGTTTAATTTGACAACCCAGTGTCAGGCGTCTATCTTGCCTTTATTAACTAAAAGGGGATATTCCATGACTACGGTTACTTTTGATATGCTTAATCTGGTCGATAAGCTAAAAACTGCGGGATTTGATCAAAAACAAGCGGAATCCGTGATAAGAGTTATTGTTGACGCTCAAGACGGACTGGTTGCAAAGCATGACCTGTTCGAAGCAAAAAATGAAATTAAAGCGGATATGAATGTACGTTTTGAACGCATAGACGGTGAATTAAAGTTAAATCGATGGATGCTAGGCGTAATACTGGCCGGGGTTTTGTCTATAGTGCTTAAGACGTTTTTTTAAGAAACAATAATGTCGGGTTACGGCTCTCGCCTAACCCGACCTACGCACTTCAGATAAAAATCTATCAGACGTAACATCTGCCTTAGGTGGACAAGTTATTTACTTTTCATTTCACCAATGCAAATTAAAATAATGCCCAACCCATCGGTCGAGGGGACGCGCCACAAGCGGCCTTCGGTCGCTACGCTTCCCGCACCTCACCCCAAATAGATTGATGAGGGAGGGCCATAATAGTCAGCTATAGTGCAGACTATGGTTCTGGATTAGGTGATTTTCAATGATTAATTTACCAAAAAGGTGTCTACGAAAGACACGAAAAGCACGAAAACTCTCATAATATACACTTTCGTTACTTTTTTCGTGCCTTTCGTGATTTTCGTGGACTTTGCTTTTCTACTGATCCAGTTTTTTAATGGGGTATTCTTTCTCGGAAATCACCTTAATACTATAAAATGGAATCGCTCTATTTTCACCATGGGCTAATTCAAAGAACGGACAAACAACTTTTTGGTTTTTAATTATGAATATCCAAACTATTGAACAAGAGGCTTTACACCTACCGATTGAAGACAGGGCGCGGCTCGCCGAGAAACTGCTTTCGAGTTTGGATGCCTTGTCAGAACAGGAAACCGAAAAACTCTGGCTTATAGAAGCGCAACGCCGCGCCGCTGAAATCGATAATGGAACTGTCCAGCTTGTTTCTGCCGAAGAAGTGGAGCGCAGAATCCAGGCCATTTTGAAATGATCCACACCTTCCATCCAGAAGCTTCGGCAGAATATGCTGAACATGTTGCATTCTATAAATCTCTGCGCACAGAGCTAGGAATACGCTTCCATGAAGCGGTTAAAGGGGTGATCGCCCATGTCTGTGAAATGCCTTACCTTTACCGTACCGAGTTTCCGCCAGCCATTCGCAGGGCAACGGTTCAAGGCTTTCCTTACAACGTTATTTTTCGAGAGGTTGGTGGCAATATTCAAGTGCTTGCGGTTGCCCATCATCGCCGCCGTCCCCTTTACTGGCTTAGCCGACTTTAACGGTATAACACATAAGGCACAACCATCGACCTCCCTTTTTTTACCACAGGATTTTTGCTAGTTCCCAATCTCCAGATTGGGAACTCTGGCCTTGGAAGCTCCAGCTTCCTGTGTCGGGAAGCTGGAGCTTCCAACATAGCGTTCCCAAGCCAGAGCTTGGGAACGAGCTGAATATACTCAACCTATCCGCTTTTGTTCACCGCGTAGACACGTTGTTATGCTTTTCTTCGTGTTCTTCGTGTCTTNNTTGGCGATCACCTTAAAGCGACCTAGCCAAGCGATGTAGCGCTTCGCTGCCGTGATTAAACAAGGGCCAGCCATCGCCCGTCAGCACCGTTTTAATGCCGGGCAAGTCGGCTATGCGCTTAATCGACAGTATCGCCTTGTGAACATCGGTGAGTTTTTCTTCCGGCAACATGCAGAGTTCGCCGCCAATATGACAGCGTATCAAATCGCCGGTAATCAGGGTCGTGTGCTCCAACAGCAG
>PMJA01000148.1 GCA_003158415.1 Methylobacter sp. | reverse complement strand
GCTTCTGCGCCATGAGCATTAGCTGCTTTGATAACGCCCTGGCATGTTGCCAACCCGGATACGCCAAGAACAGTAACAATGTCAGCGCCCGCTGCGTAGAAAGGAGTAGCTTCGTACTCGCCAGCATCCATTGTTTTAAGATCGACTAACAGTAATTTTTCTGGGAATCTTGCTCTCAATTCTTTAACCAGATTGATACCATTGTGTTTGATACATGGAGTTCCGATTTCAAAAATNNATTAATGGTTTTGCCATGATATGTGCTCCGAAGGGTTATATTAGTTATAGTTGGTTACATACTTGTTTTGCGGACGTAACTGTAAAGTACAAAGGGGACGGCTGTCAATGCCAAATAAATAATGATCTATTTTCCGCCTGTAAGTATAATTTTAAAATATACCAAATAACTCATAAAATCATGCTGTTATTACTTATGTGACAGCATTTTAACACTTTGTTTATGGGCATCTATTTATCCCCCTACATCACGATTGAATTTTGCTATAGGCCGGTACTGACATGACGCTTGAATTCATATTTGTTTACGGCACGCTGCGTAAGCAATCCGCTTCGAACATGCGCTCCGTGCTCACCCGATACTGCGAATACTGTTCAGACGGCATTATCCATGGAAAATTATTTGAGGTGCGCGGCTATCCCGGCGCCATTGAATCCAGCGATATCAACGATAAGGTTTACGGCGAACTCTATAGAATGCTTGATCGAAAACGGGCATTAGCCCTGCTGGATGACTATGAAGAATGTAGCAGCACATTCCCCCGGCCGCATGAATATAGCCGCAAGCAGCTGCCTATAGCGCTTCCTGGCGGCGACTCGGTTGTAGCTTGGGTGTATCTCTACAATCATGATGTTTCGAAACTACAGCAGATAGCATCTGGCGATTATCTTGACAGGTAACGGCTTAGGTGAAGTCTCTTTTTAATTTGGCAATGAATGATAGCAGGGCGGTCAGTCTAAGCTGGTCGCCCTACAAAACTTACAATTGCTCATTAGAATTTTAAAAGAATAAGTGCGGTTGTGGTTTTACTGGCTCAATAAAGCCAATGTTTGACTGGGGTCCAGCGGCGTGATTTGAACTGAACTTGTGCCATTAATATCCAGCTCCTTAGCGGCGGCATAGGATAAGTCCATTGCCCTTTTGCTGTGATAAGGCCCCCTGTCATTGATGCGGACAATAACGCTACGGTTATTTTTCAGATTAGTGACTTCAACGTAAGATGAAAGGGGCAACGTTTTATGTGCCGCAGTCATTGCATACATATTGAATCTTTCGCCATTGGCGGTTTTTTGTCCATGAAATTTTGCGCCATACCAGGAAGCTGTGCTTTGATGCTGGATTTTATGTGCATTTACCTGATGGGACGTGTGACGACGAGCGGCTTCCGCCGATGCTATTGGGTTGGAAAAATAACTGCCTATAACAACAAAAAAAACTGCCAGTATCAGCTTATTCATAAGTAGAGCCTTTTTTAATTAAAATCTATGGCTGGTAATAATTAGCCATCTATAAAGAACCACGGACGGGATTATGTCCAAACCACGCAGTTCTTTGCTTTACGTCGCCCTAAAGCAATTATTTTGCTCAGGACTTTCATCGTGTGTTTTTTAACGTGAGGCAATTTTAACTTGGCAAGTCTTAAGAACGCCTTAAGGGCAGCAATTCCCAATTTAAAACCNNGGTTTTAAATTGGGAATTGCTGCCTTAAGGGGGTCAAATGGGCTTGGTTATCGTTAATCAATACCTCGCCACCGAACTATCCACCTCGCAAGACCAGGCATCTATGCCGCCTTTCAAATTCGCAACCGTGTTAAACCCTGAGCGCTCAAGATAGTTGGCGGCCTGTTGACTGCGCATGCCGTGATGGCAAATCACCACGATGTCCTGTTTTGGATCCAGTTCAGCCAAGCGTTGCGGGATTTGATTCAGCGGAATCAATACGCTGTCGGCGATACTGGCATATTGAAACTCATGCGGCTCCCTGACATCCAGCAAAAAAACGGTGTTTCCCTGTTGGATTTTGTTCTTTAATTCTGTCGCTGATAGTTGTTTTACAGTCATTGTTATTCTCAGATTAAATAAAATTTTTGCATCATATCAATAAACCTTGCTAAGCGCCGACTATTCTGCTAAAAATGCGCACTTTTTATTATCTTGTCTTTAGGAGTTAATGGATGACCGCTAGTGCTAAACCGATTGCATCACCTTTCAGTTTTACGCCTTACAAAGAAGTAAAAGGCGAGGAATATATGAATGAGGCTCAATTGAAACATTTTGAGACCATTCTGAATAATTGGAAATCTGAGTTAATGCACGAAGTAGACCGTACCGTGCATCACATGCAGGATGATGCCGCTAATTTTCCTGATCCTAATGACCGCGCGACCCAGGAGTCGGAATTCAGTCTGGAATTAAGAACCCGTGATCGTGAACGTCGGCTCATCAAGAAAATTGATGAAGCCCTCAAGGAAATTGAATCGGGCGGCTACGGTTTTTGTGAGTCATGCGGGATTGAAATCGGCATACGCCGCCTGGAAGCCAGACCCACTGCCACATTGTGCATAGACTGCAAAACCCTTGATGAAATCCGGGAAAAACAAATGGGCTAGAAGCTCATCGTGCCGGGCCTGCCGCCTTATATTGGCCGGTTTGCGCCTTCGCCTACCGGCTCTTTACACTTGGGTTCGCTCTGTGCAGCCCTCGTTAGCTTTCTTGAAGCCCGAACACACCAAGGCTTGTGGCTGCTGCGCATTGATGACCTCGACACTCCCCGCAACATTAAAGGCGCCGCCGACGGCATTTTAAAAACGCTGGACGCCTTTGCCCTGCGCTGGGACGGCCAGGTAGCCTATCAAAGCCAATACCTTGATGACTATCAAGCTGCGCTTGATGACTTGGCAAAACACAAGCTGACTTATCCTTGTACCTGTAGCCGAAAAACACTGTCCGACAACCATCCATGCCTGTGCAGAGACAGGCAAAACCCACCGAGTTGCGCATATGCGTTGCGCCTTAATACCGATCGGCGCATCATTTCTTTTCACGATCAATTACAAGGGATTAGTTCTTATCAGTTCAAAGGGCGACAGGACGATTTTATCCTAAAAAGAAAAGACCGGATTATCGCTTATCAATTTGCCGTGGTCGTTGATGATGAGCGGCAACAAGTCAGTCACGTTGTACGTGGCGTCGACCTGTTGGATTCAACACCCAAGCAGATTTATCTGCAACAGTTGCTGGGGCTGATTACTCCGATTTATATGCACATCCCCGTTATTATTGATAAAGACGGTTATAAACTCAGCAAACAAACTCTGGCGACAGCGGTCGACTTGAAAAATCCTCATGCGGTGATTTTTAAGTTGCTGGCCTTGTTAAAGCAAAATCCACCGGATGCGCTACGACAAGCGCCACCAACCGAACTGCTGACCTGGGCGGTTGGAAACTGGAATCCGGCCTTGTTAAAAAATGTTCAGGCCATTGAGGCAGACTAGGAGGCTGTCCAAGAATAATTGACAAAGTTGGGCGTGTCATCATAAACAAGTATACTTACTTTTAAATCTACAGCATGGCTGTATGCCCATCTTACTAGGGGGGGTATTTTGTGAGGGTTACCTTAAATAATAGCTTATGGCTGGCGATGACAATTCGTATTCAAAATATAATCCCAAAATGAAGCTTACGCCGACAGAACTACTTGAAATCAGCCGGGAAATCAATCAGGAATTTGCGCCGGTTTTTTCTGTCAAGAAGCCGGAACCTGCCGGTCAAGACGCCCTTTCACCGCAAACCATGCTTGAAATCAGCGAGGAAATCCGGCAGGACTTTGCACCCAAAGCCTCGGACAAGACCCCGAAATTGGTGCTGTTGCCGGTCGACCCCGAGCATCTTTACGCCTACTGGAACCTGGGGGAGGACAAACTAAACGCCCCGCAAAAAAATACCGCAGACCCGCTGACTTTAAGAATTTATCCGGCGTCAGATAAAAATGCGGCTATAACAAAGCCATGGTTCGATGTCGCCGTTGCCGGCTCCCGCGCTCAACAGCCCGTGTTCTTATCCATGCAGACCCATGCCGCCGCTTATCGCGCAACCCTAGGCAATCGCCATCATGATAATAGTCTTGCACCGCTCGCCTATTCCAACGTCACCCCTATTCCGCGAGGAAAGGCGCAGCCCAATCACATTAAGGACAATCAACCCGTGTTTAAGGCTATGCCGCCCTTTGTTAAAACCGGCACAGGAGCAGCCTCTTACAGGCATAGCAGCGCCTCCGGCCAGAGCATTAATGAGTAGTCGCCATGAAAAAAGGATACCTTAGCATTGTACTTCACGCCCACCTGCCCTACGTGCGACACCCCGAGCACGAGAGTTTTTTTGAAGAAAACTGGTTGTTCGAAGCCATTACCGAATGCTACATTCCGTTAATCGGCGTATTGGACCGACTGCAAAAAGACAGCGTGGATTATCGGCTGACGCTGTCACTATCGCCGCCGCTGATTTCCATGTTGCGCGACGAACTGTTGCAAACGCGCTATCTGAAATATCTGCATAAATTACTGGAACTGGCGGAAAAGGAAATCATCAGAACCCGCAAACAACCGGAGTTTCAAAAACTGGCGCGGCTGTACCGCCGCTTTTTTAAAAACAGCCTGGACACCTATCAAAACCAATACCGCTGCGATTTATTGACGGCTTTCAAAAAGCATCACAGCGCGGGCAGGCTTGAATTGATCACTTGCGCCGCAACCCACGGCTTTTTGCCCTTGCTGAACGTCAGCGAAACCGCTGTCCGCAACCAGATCAACGTAGGCATCAACACGTTTAAAGCGAATCTGGGCTTTGCGCCGACCGGTTTTTGGCTGCCTGAATGCGCTTACTACCCCGGCGTAGAAACGTTATTGGGGGCTGCCGGAATCAAGTATTTTTTTGTCGACAGCCACGGCATCATGGATGCCAGCCAGCCTCCCCGTAACGGCGTTTATGCACCGCTGGACTGCGGCAACGGCGTCATGGCCTTCGCACGCGACCCGGAATCATCGCGGCAGGTTTGGAGCTCTCACGAAGGCTATCCGGGAGACTTCGATTACCGCGAATACTACCGGGACATCGGTTTCGACCTGGACTTCGATTATATCGCGCCCTATATCCTCGACAGGAAAACCCGCATCAATACCGGCATCAAATACTATCGCGTAACCGGCAAGGATGTGCCCAAGGAAACCTACAATCCCAAAAAAGCATTGGCGAAAGCACGGCAACACGCCCAGGATTTTATCAATAAACGTCAACAACAAATCGACGCCCTTAGCGTGAACATGGATAGGCCGCCGATCATCGTAGCGCCTTACGATGCCGAACTTTTCGGTCATTGGTGGTTTGAAGGGCCGCATTGGCTGGAGCAGGTACTGCGCTTAGCCTGCGAATCTTCCAACAACGTCGAAACCCTAAGTTGCAGCGATTACTTAAAGTTACCGCTATCCCATCAGGTCGCCACACCCTCGGCCTCTACCTGGGGCGATCAAGGTTATTACAGTTACTGGATCAATGAAACCAATGATTGGATCTACCCTTTTTTGCATCAGGCCGAGGCCGACATGGAAAAATTGGCGTCCGATCTTCATGGATTAACGGTCAGCCCCTTGCAGGAACGGGCGTTGAACCAGGCCGCCCGATCAATTTTACTGGCGCAAGCCTCCGATTGGCCGTTCATCATGAAGTCAGGAACCACCACCGACTATGCAAATAAACGCATCACCGACCATCTTGCCAGATTTAACTATTTACACGACTGCATCCGTAAAAACAGGATAAACGAACGCTACTTGACCGCATTAGAGATCATGGATAATATTTTTCCTGACATTGATTTCCGGAATTACCGGCCTACAAAAAATCTTAAGTGATAACGTTATGAGCTATTTTTCAAAAATACTGTTTATATTAGCCTTAGCAAGCCTGAGTAACGACATTTATTCTAAAGATAATAAGACTGGAGTTCCCCAACAGAAAAATAAACAGTCAGATACCGAGTATCTGACTAAAATCAAAAGTTTCAGCCATTTCTACAATTGCCCTTTCGGCGATATGGGAACACTCATTTTTTCAGAAAATGAAGCGCTGGCTTTTCCGTTGTTCCTGCCTGATTTATTTGACAAAACGTTGTTATCAAATAAAAATGACGTAATGATCACTTTTAATAAAGTGAGTTACGATAAAGCCGCTACGTCATTTTTGTTCCAAATAAAAGAAGCCAGGGATAAAGAAGGAAAGTATATTGAAACGACCGATTATCGGTTAATAATGAATGATAATGCCGATGAAATTGATGCCACTTTAAACAGAACGATGAGTGACAATGCGCAATATCAGGTATCGAAAGCGATTAAATGCAGCAAATTGACGCTTCCAAAACCTAAAGCAGAAGCGCCGCCCCCGGTCATCCCAGTGATCATGACGGGCGGTCGCTGGAAATCGTTAACAGATTGTTTTGATTCAACCTCAAAACAAGGCGTATCTTATGAATTAAGCAAAGACAATACCTTAGTGGGCAAGCACTATAATAAAGCCGGTGTTCTGACGGCGATTACAACGGTCAACACGATTTCAAACACATCCGACCCGCATTGGCTTATATTTGAAGGATCACAAGATGATCTGGCCAGCCGCACCCAGCGTAATTATTCACTTAAGCTTCAATTTACCGACGATTCTTACCGAATAATGGAGGCCACCTACAATGGCTTGCCGGAGGTAGCCAACGGCTACAAATTAAGCACACACGAACAGACGCCCGTCAATTTCAAATGCAATGATTAGCCGTACATCGGTAATGTCTCCGAATGGGTTTAATATTTCGGTATTTTAAAACGTTACCCATGCTCCGAAAATGTTGCGGTATTTTGAAGCTACTGTAAGCCGCATAAAACTTATGATGCTGTTTTTGACATTAGATATAAAGGGTACAGACTGTCTAATATTAAAATTTTACGCGCAACATTAAGGATTTATGCAAAACTGATGCCAGCGCTAGATTTTTTCCGAAAACATATTGTTAACAATCCACAGGCCTAAATACAATGATCAGAAATTTTATCGAATCCATTGGTAAAAAAATTGGACTGGTTATCGTCCCAAATTGGCGGGCAGTCGCACTAGATGAAGAACGTCATTTATCGCGACTTCTTCCCTATCTAGGGGTCGATTGTGTGTTTGATGTAGGCGGTAATATCGGTCAATATGGCCAAAAGCTTCGTAAAGATATAGGTTATCGCGGTCAAATTATATCATTCGAACCTAATCCATTCGCATTTAAAGAATTACAAGCTGCCTCGTCTGGCGATGCGCTATGGCATATAGAACAAATTGCTTTTGGTGAACACCCGGGTATGGCGAAGTTTAATGCCTATGATCTATCAGATCTTGGATCATTTCATGCTTTTGGAAAGTCGGTTCATGCTCCACGCGGTATGTCTAGCGAAGTGATCGAAGTAGAAATTAAAACACTTGAATCTTACTTTATCGAAGCTAAGAAAAAATATGGCTTTAAGAACCCGTTTTTGAAATCAGATACTCAGGGATTCGATCTAGAAGTCGCAAAGGGTGCTAGAGAGATGCTGAGTCAGTTTGTCGGATTGCAGAGCGAAATTTCTTTTCAAACGATCTACGATGGAGCACCGGATTATCTGTCGGCACTTAATTTTTATCAGTCTTCTGGTTTTACTATTAGTCGATTAGTGCCAATCCACGAAATTCATTTTCCAGAGTTAGTAGAAATGGATGTAATAATGATTAGATCAGATTTCAATAAGTCATAAAGCGTAGCGTAGCATCCACGCGGGACGGGGTTTGCAACCCCGTCCCAAACGTTTGATGCTGCCACACTACCTTTGCTCCATAAGAGAAAACCTGCGGAGCAACATATCCACTACTGCTTTCTGATACAATTGCTCACGATCTGCGACAATCGGCTACCAACTTAAAGCGGGACAATCGAAGCCCGCCTTCGACACGTTTTGCGTTGGTTATGTAGTGTCGCTTAGCTCAAGCATCGTAAAAACGTTAGGGATGGGGTTGCAAATTCCATCCCGCTTGTGACCCTCTTCCAGACCAACCAGGAAGACCCGCTTGAACTCTCCTGTTCAGGTATCAGCTCTTACCGTACAAACTGGATAAAAACCTATTGGGTTGCTGTGGCAGTAATCGAATAAACGGCTAACACAGGCATCATTCAACCATAACAACTAAACGCTTACCCAATGCTTCCATAGCCTGGGCCATACGCGGCAATTTAGCTGTGTAATGTGGGTCTAGCATTCGTCTTACAGACTTTTCATTTACCCGTAGCCGCTTGGCTAGTAGTGCAGCAATTCCCAATTTAAAACCCTGCTAAAATAAAGCCTTTCTCAACGCTCCAGAACCAAGTAGCATAAGCATAAAACAAATGGACTTGAACTTAGTTGACCAGATAC
>PMJA01000095.1 GCA_003158415.1 Methylobacter sp. | reverse complement strand
CCTGTATTACAGCAATTCTTCGTTTTCGCCTTTATCGTGCTTGCGCCCTTTGTCGGTGCATTTTCAGATGCACTACCAAAGGGGCAGGTTATGTTCATTAGTAACAGTATCAAGATAATCGGTTGTGCTGCCATGTTAGTGGGTGTACATCCACTGTTCGCCTATGGCTTTGTCGGCATCGGCGCAGCTTTGTATTCGCCAGCCAAATATGGCATTCTGACCGAGTGTCTTCCAGTCCACAGATTAGTATGGGCAAACGGCTGGATGGAAGGCCTGACGGTCGCGGCTATAATTCTTGGTGCCATATTCGGAGGATTATTGCTTGGGCATCGTGTCGAGGATCAAGTCACCCAGCAACTGGGCGGACTTGAATTCAATGGAGGCATTGATACAGCGCCAGAGTTCGCGATTTTTGTGATTCTTGGTCTTTACTTAGTGGCGGCGATACTCAATTTTTATATTCCCAAGCTGCCTATTGAGCATATTTTGACGAAGCGAACACCAGGATTCCTTTTGGCAGATTTCTGGCGGAGTTTCCTGCTTCTGTGGAAAGACCCCTTGGGGCAGGTATCTCTCGCGGTAACCTCACTGTTTTGGGGCGCGGGAACGAGCCTGCGTTTTATTATTCTTGCCTGGTCTGCGGTAGCGTTAAAGCTCGATTTGGAGCAAGCAACTCAATTGACAGCAATGGTCGCAGTGGGTCTTGCCATCGGCTCTGTGGTGGCAGCCAAGGCCGTGCCATTGGAGCATGCCGTGAAAGTATTACCTTTGGGGATAGCCATGGGGTTGGTTGTATTAGGAATGGCATTAGTGACTGATTGGCGGATGGCTGTGCTAATGCTGATAGTGATTGGCAGCCTGGCCGGCAGTTTTCTGATACCCATGAACGCATTGCTACAGCACCGGGGCCATCAACTCATGGGTTCCGGACACTCAATCGCCGTGCAAAACTTCAACGAAAATCTGAGCATTTTATTGATGCTTGGCGCTTATGCACTAATGATTGATGCCGGATTTTCGATCAATGCCATTGTGATTGTGTTTGGGTTATTTGTATCAGTTACAATGGGATTGTTGACCCGAAAACATGGTCACGATCAGGATTAATAGCAGTGATGTTACCTGTTAATTTCGTATTTTAAAGTTGCCACATTCCATTTCCAGAGAATGCCATGCCTAAACCTATTACTCCTTTGCTCGCTGCCGATGTCATTATTGAGCTGATCGATTTCCCTGACCGCCCCATTGTATTAATTGAGCGCGCCAATCCACCCTATGGCTGGGCAATCCCCGGCGGATTTGTCGATCTTGGTGAAATTGTCGAACAGGCTGCCATGCGGGAGGCCCAGGAAGAAGTCAGCCTTAATGTGCATCTGATAGCCTTGCTTGGAATTTATTCCGATCCTTCCCGTGACACCCGTGGGCACACGGTGACGGCGGTTTATGTTGGCGAGGCGGCGGGAACCCCGGAAGCAGCAGATGATGCAAAAAATTGCCGCCTGTTTAGCCTGAATGAACTGCCTGAGCCATTAGCATTCGATCACGCTCAAGTGCTCGCGGACTATAAGAAATACCGGGAANNTTATGTCGGCGGGGGCGGGAACCGGTCATATCAAAGCTGCCGAAGCTTTGGAGAAATCCTTTGCCGCTGATGGTCGGGTCGTTGAAGTCATTAATAATGATGCACTACAATATACCAACAAACTTTTCAGGGACTTCTATTCCAAGTTTTACACATCGTTAGTGCAATCTGCACCAAATTTCCTTGGGTGGTGGTATAAAACCAGCGATGAACCTTGGCATACAGACAGAATGCGGCATATGATAGACCGGCTGAATACAAAACCGCTAGTGCGCTTTATCCGGGAATTCGACCCGCATATCACGGTCTGTACCCACTACATGCCCGCCGGGATCATTTCTCATCTGATTGCGACAAAACAGTTGCAAGCACAGCTGTCCATTGTGGTAACGGATTTCGATTTTCATGCCATGTGGTTGTCGCGTTCATTCCATCGTTATTTTGTCGCTATCAATGAAACCAAGGCTCATCTTGAAATGCTCGGGATTCCCAACGAAAGAATCACGGTATCTGGCATACCCATCGATCCCGTTTTTCAACAGGCCATCAACCGCGAAGAAGAACGACTTCGACTGGGATTGAACCCAAAGAAACCGGTTTTACTCCTGTCAGCGGGAGCCTATGGCTTGGGACCTACCGAGTTCATGGTGGAACGGATGCTAAACCTGAATAGCGATGCGCAGACGGTGGTTATCTGTGGACGAAACGATGAACTGAAACAACGCATCTTACAATTAGTCGATAGCCAAAGCTCCCGATTTAAGGTTCTGGGTTACACCGACGAAATGCACAAGATGATGAAAATGGCCGATATTTTCATTGGCAAGCCCGGAGGCATAACGACCTCGGAGGCTATCGCTTGCGGACTGCCGATGTGCGTGGTATCCCCAATACCCGGGCAAGAGGAAAGAAATAGTGACCATCTTTTGGAGGAAGGTATCGCCGTCAAGTGCAACGACTTGACCACATTACCCTTCAAACTGGAGCGATTACTGGAAGATCCAGACAGGTTGGCTCAAATGAAAGCCAATGCCTTGCGATTTGCCAAACCCATTGCCTCGGCAACTATTGTCGATACCCTACTCGAAGATTGTCTTCCGCCGCTATCCTTCACAAAAAATCAACGAGCAGCGATTGTCCTTGCAGCGGGGCCGGAATGAGTCATCGTCATGATGATAAGTCGCCATGCGAAAGTTATCCGGAATTTCACATCAACGCTGCCCAATGTTGCCGGCATAGTGTTTCAAATAACTTTTGCATGACTACTTAGTATCGACCTACTTTTAAAATTCATATTATTTCGTGATCGTCGATGCGTAACTTCTACCTTGGTCGAATTGTTCCAAGAATTGGCCGAACAGTTTTAATACTTCTGCTCGCTGAACTCTCGAAAAAAGAAGCCCCTATATGATCTATATTGCCGCCTGTTTAGTCGCCTATTCTTACCAAAACAAAAAGTCCGCTCTCAATTTACGAAATGCGGATTTGTTGCCGTTATTATGATTTCTTATCCCGAACTCAGGTTAATTACCATTTTTGAAATTAGATAGGATCGACAGAAAAATCCACACACTGCAACAATGTCCGAAAAGCGATGAATAAAACCATGAGGTTTCAGCAGCTCAAACAATTTTACAGCGATCGTTTTTTCAAAAAACACTTTACGCGTCACTTTCGAAGGCTAGCCATCCTGGAGATGTTTCATGGCGTGCCGGTAAGTGGCGAAGTGCCAGTGGGACTTGCCCGGTCGCTCACCGAAGCCGCCTTCCTGGAGCCTGATGAGCTGCTGTCTCAATTAAATAGTCATCCCAATGGCTTGAGCGAACTTGAAGCCAATGCGATTCGTCGGCGCGTCGGTTTCAATGCGGTGGAGCACGAGAAACCCCGTCCATGGTGGATGCATTTTTGGCACTGCTATAGCAATCCGTTCAGTTTGTTGTTGCCGGTTTTAGCGGCGATTTCCTACTTCACCCAAGACCTGAAAGCAGCCATCGTCATCTCTTTGATGATTGTTTTGTCTACGCTGCTTCGGTTTATTCAGGAAACCCGCTCAAGCGAGGCGGCAGAGCAGCTCAAGGCCATGGTAAGTAATACCGCATCGGTACTCCGTCGGGATATTGCCGAGACCCTGGCAGTCGATACCCAACGGTGGTATGGGATCACCTTGCACCCGAAGCCCGCGAAAACGGTCGAGCTACCCATTAGCGACCTGGTGCCGGGCGATGTGGTCGTACTCTCTGCGGGCGACATGATTCCAGCCGATCTTAGAGTGCTGTCAGCCAAGGATTTTTTTATCAACCAGGCCGCACTCACCGGCGAATCGTTGCCAGTAGAAAAATTCGTCAAGCCGACCCATCTGAATGCGCATAGCCCCATTGAACTGGATAATATCGTGTTTATGGGTACCAGTGTCGTTAGCGGCACAGCCACTGCCGTAGCGGTCGAGACCGGTTCACGAACCTATTTCGGTGCGTTGGCCCAACGGATGGTAAGCACGGATCGTGCCCCGACAGCCTTCCAGAGTGGAGTGAATCAAGTGAGCTGGGTGCTGATACGGTTTATGTTTGTAATGACGCCAATCGTATTCCTGATTAACGGATTCACCAAGGGGGATTGGCTGGAAGCCTCC
>PMJA01000029.1 GCA_003158415.1 Methylobacter sp. | reverse complement strand
CATCATTTCGCCCGAACAGACGATATAAATTTCTTGCGCCTTATTTTCACGGATCGGCATGGCAAAGCCACCACACACAACATCCCCAAGTACATCATAAAAAACGAAGTCAAGTTCATCATCATAAGCACCTTCTTCTTCAAGGAAATTGATGGCCGTGATAACACCGCGACCCGCACAACCGACGCCTGGCTCAGGGCCGCCTGATTCAACGCATTTAATGCCCCGGTAACCCGCTTTCAATACATCTTCAAGTTCTAAATCTTCAACACTACCCGCTTCAGCAGCCAAACTCATAATGGTGGTTTGAGCCTTGGCATGTAAAATTAAACGTGTAGAATCAGCTTTGGGATCGCAACCGACGATCATTACACTGTTGCCTAGTTCCGCTAATGCAGAAACCAGGTTTTGAGTTGTGGTAGACTTGCCGATTCCACCTTTACCGTATATTGCACATTGACGTAATCTTGCCATGATCTTCTCCTCGTTATAGGACGTTGTTGTTGTTGATGACATTAGGAATAAAGCAATGGCTGTGCCAACTGGCTAATATTTTTTATCTTATTGATTTTTAATAAAAATAATAGGCGATGGTGATCGGGTGTCGCGTGGCGTTTCAAACATTTTGTTGTGTTTTCTGTAGGCTTGTTAACAGTGGGGTTATTACAGTTTGGTGAAATGCTTCAGTTATGAATAAAAATGGCGTTCTTTGCGAGTACCGATGGCCTTATAAGACGACAGGCTTTAACTTAATTGTTATAAACAGTACAAAACAGCCATTACCACTCCTTAGAAAAGTCAAAATAATATTTTTTAAGCGCTTGTTAATCATAATGTTAAAATTTTTATCGGAATAGACAAACAACTGGATTAATTATTGCTTATATTAAAGATACATATACTTAATAATGGGGTTCGCAATGTCTACTACTGTCTTTTCTGAAATATTAAACGGTTTATATGAAAATCAAGTCGTGCCTTATCTGGGGCCGGGCGTGCTTTTTGATGCCACCGATAAACTGACGGGAGCCGCCATGCCGGCTGATAGCAACAGTTTGATTTTGGCGATGAATAACGGCAAGCCCATGGCGCCCAAACTGATGTATGAATTCCCCAGGGCGGCCATGAATCAGGAGCTGAAAAAAGGCAGGAATTTTCTGGGTCATTTTTTGACCAAACTTTACGGCGACACTGAATGGACACGCGCGGCAGTCCACGATTGGCTGGCTGAATGGCGGCCTGCTTATGTCATTGACATCAATAGAGATACGCAATTACAAGACAGTTATGCCGATGAAGAGCATACACTGATTGTAGGCGTGGCAAGAATCACCGCCAGCCAGTTCCGGTTTAAAATATACCACTATGACGGCAGCGATTATTTTGAAATCCCCCAGGAACAGGTAGATGCCAGACTACCGATTCTATTTAAACCGATGGGTACGCCTAAGCCGGAAGCCAACTACATCGCTTCGGATGCCGATTATGTCGACTATATAACCGAGTTAATGGGTGGCTTTGCTATTCCTGATTTCCTTAAAGAGTACCGTAAGGGCAAGCAATATCTATTTATAGGCATGCCGTTAAACAGAGATTCAGAGCGCATGGTGATGAGCGATATTGTTTATGGAGCGGCAGAGCATAAAGGCTGGGTTTTGAACAAAAATCCAACCAACAAAGAACTGCGTTTTTGTAAAAAAATAGGACTTGAAATTCTTGATGCGGGCATTGAAGATTTGCTGGCGGCTGTTTCATAAGATTGATTTTCACTAGTACCTGCTTTCACCAAGGCCACTGGCTTGGTTGCAACTATTCAATTACAAATCAGCAATTCTCATTTTTTCGGATAGACGGTCGAATATTTCTTGCATTTGTTTTTCAATTTCTATTGAGTAAGAAACATGCACGACACACTTATGTATTAAATCCCCTCAACCCAACCCTCTCCCGGAAGGAGAGGGAATAAGATGTCGAAGTGTGTCATGCACGTTCCTTAGTAGGCTGCATTATAAGTTTTGGTGCAATGTTTTAGTTCTTTTACTTTACCGCATTGCAACCACTGCTTGCTCAAGTTATTCCGTGCTCATTCCTAAGACAACTGCGTATCGTCAACGCCAAATTTTCCGCCGACAGTTCTTCCAGCGTCAGGCATTGTGCCCCCAACGCTTCCGCCAAAAGCCTGGCTCTGCCTAAGCGCAAATAACCGGTTTCTGTATCCAGCACTAAGGCGGGTATACCGCGCTCAGCGAGTAACCCGGCATAGCTGAGCGTTTCCTGCCAGGGATCGCCGTCGTTTAAAGCCACATTGGCTTTGCCGTCGCTGAGCAATACCAACAAGGGCGGTATGTCATTGGTTTGCTCCAGCGTTTCCAGGGCCAGCTGCAAGGCATGCGGCAGCGGCGTTCTGCCGCCTGTGGGCAATTCGCGTAATTGTTGTTCGGCAAGATCGACGCTACGGGTCGGCGACAACAATACCGAGGCCGACTCGCCGCGAAAGGCGATGACAGCGACCTGGTCGCGTTGCTGGTAGGCGTCGGTTAGCAGCGTTAAGACCGCGCCCTTGACCGCTTCCATGCGCCGCTGTGCGGCCATCGAACCGGAGGCGTCGACTACGAACAAAATCAGGTTGGCACTTTTGCCGCTGCGGATTTGCTGATGCAAATCGTTTTTGCTCACCGTAAAGTCGCCACCGCGCAAGGCCGCACTGCGTAGCGTCGCCCCGACGGCAAGACTGTCGGGGTTTTGATCCGGCATCGTGCGTACCACGCGGCCGCGCGTTGAATTCGCCGCCGCGCTGCGTTTGCCTGACGCGGGCTGTTTGGTGACAGATTCCACTGTAATTTTGGGCGCATGGCTTAAGGCAGCGGCGGCAAAAACTTGGGGTTTATCTTGCGATTCACCGTCCTGTTGCCCATCGTCAGGCTCGGATGCTTCATCCGGCTGTTGGGCTTGCTGCATCAATTCGTCCAGGCGATCCTTATCCAGGCCCGGCTGTTCAAAGGGTTTGCGTCGGCGTCGATGTGGCAGGGCCAGTTCCGCCGCAATGCGTATGTCGTCGGGCGTTACCTCGGTGCGTCCGGCCAGCGCGGCCAGGGCGCGCGCTGCTTTGTGGATGACGATGTCGGCGCGCAGGCTGGCGACTTCAAACTCGCAACACACAGAACTGATCAAATCGAGCAGGGCGTCAGCCAAGGTCACGGTGGGCAATAAGCGTTGCGCGGTGGCGAGCTGCTCGCGTAGCTCATGCTGCTGTTGGCTCCATACGGCGGCGTAAGCGGTCTGGTCGGCCTCGTAGGCGATACGGCGGCGCACAACTTCGGCGCGCAACGTTTTATCGCGCGGCGCGGTGACTTCGACCATCAAGCCGAACCGATCCAACAATTGCGGGCGCAAATCGCCTTCTTCCAGGTTCATCGTGCCGATCAGCGTAAATCGCGCCGGATGCGACACCGACAAGCCTTCGCGCTGCACCGAGTTGACGCCCATCGCCGCCGCATCCAGCAGCACATCGACCAGATGATCCGGCAGCAGGTTGACTTCGTCTATATAAAGTATGCCGCGATGCGCGGCGGCCAGCAGGCCCGGCTGAAATACGCGTTGCGCGCCTTTCAGCGCCCGCTCCAGATCCAACATGCCAATGACGCGGTCTTCGGTAGCGCCTAGCGGCAAGTTGATAAACGGCACCGGTCGCAGGTGCGCATTTATTGTGGGAGCGACTTTAGTCTCGATTATCGCTAAAGTCGCTCCCACGGGATTGCAGGTTTCACAGCCCTGGTAGGGCGCACCGGGGGTGCAGTTGAACGCACAACCGACTACCCGTTCGATCGGCGGCAGTATGTCGGTTAATGCTCTCGCCGCCGTGCTCTTGGCCGAGCCTTTATCGCCGCGTATCAATACGCCGCCCAAGGATGGGTCTACGGCGCACAGTAACAACGCGGTTTTCAACTGCGTTTGTTCGACGATGGCGGAAAAAGGAAAGGTCATAGTCACCTGTTGCGAGGCGTCTCGCCGCGCGCTTCCAGTAAGGTTTCGCTTTGCAAATAAACGGCTTGCAGCGCATCCAGGGTTTCTGGCTTAGGTTCGGCCCACATCCCCCGGTTGGCAGCTTCCAGCAGACGCTCGGCTATCGCATTCTGCGCCCACGGGTTGGCGGCTTCCAAAAAGCGTTGCATATCCGGGTCTAGGGCATACGTGTCGGCGACTTGCTCGTACATCCAATCGTCCATGACTTGGGAGGTGGCATCATAACCGAACAAATAATCGACGGTTGCCGTCAGCTCCAAGCCGCCTTTGTAGCCGTGACGCTGGATACTCGCTAACCATTTGGGGTTTACCACCCGCGATCTGAATACCCGCAAGGTTTCTTCTTTCAAATCCCTGACTTGGGCGCGGGACGGGTCGTGGCTGTCGCCGAAATAATGGCGCGGTTGTTGGCCGGTCAAGGCGCGTATGGTGGCGATCATGCCGCCGTGAAATTGCAGATAATCGTCGCTGTCGAAAATGTCGTGCTCGCGGTTGTCCTGGTTGTGCAAGGCGATTTGCACGCCCGACAAGCGGGTGCGGAAAGCCTCGCGTTCGTCGCTGCCTTGTTCGCCGCGCCCATAGGCGTAGCCGCCCCAGTTGACATAGCTTTCGGCAAAATCGGCATCGGTCTGCCAGTTTTTTTCCTGGATCAGCGGCAAAATACCGGCGCCGTAGCTGCCGGGCTTGGCGCCGAAAATACGGTAAGCGGCGCGCTGTTGTGCTACGTTGTCAGTCAGTCCGGCGCCGATCAGCTCGCCCAATTCGGCCAGATAATGTTTGCGCACGAAGTTTTGCGACAGCGGTTCATCCAGCGCAATGACGGCGTTAACGGCGTCATCAATCAAGTCGATCAGCTGCGGAAAAGCATCCCTAAAAAATCCGCTGATGCGCGTGGTAACATCGATGCGCGGGCGTTTGAGTTCGGTTAACGGTATGACTTCTATGCCGGAAACCTGACGGTTTTCAGGCCGCCAAACCGGCCGCACACCCAGCAGCGCCAGAATTTGCGCTACATCGTCGCCGTGGGTGCGCATGGCGCTGGTGCCCCATATGCTGATGGCGACGCTTTCGGGATAGCTGCCGGTTTCACGCTGATAGCGGGCCAGCACTTCCAGCGCGAGTTGTCCGCCTACCCGCCACGCCGATTGCGAGGGCACGCTACGCGGATCGACCGAGTAAAAATTGCGGCCGGTAGGCAGTATATGTGCCATGCCGCGCGTCGGCGAACCGCTGGGGCCGGCCGGTATATAGCCGCCGGACAAGCCGCTCAGCAGATTGTCGATTTCGTCCGAGGCGCGGGCGAGGTTGGGCGCCAATTCCCTACAGGCAAAGCTTAGAATTTGGCGCAAGCCGTCAAAATCCGTCGCGCCATAACTGAAAGTTTCAGCTAGAATCGCATCAATGGCGATTGCGCTAAAGCCCTGTTGATGCAAGGCGCTAAACAGTTGTTGGCTTACGGCTTCAATGCTTTCCAAGGCATCCGCGCCGGTTACGATGACTCGTCCGGCCAGTTGTTCAAGAGCACTAGCAGACGTAGCCAACCGACGGCCCGGATGCGCCAGCAGGGTCTCAAGTTGCAAACCGAACAGCTGAGCTAACTCCGCTTGCAGCCCCGGAATAGCCTGGTTGGGCAAACGCGTCAGCGAGACCAGCATATCGATAAGCTGTTCGTGTTCGGGCGATTGTCCCAGAATATGCAGGCCGTCGCGGATTTGCGCCGCGCCCAGTTCGCACAAATAACCGTCCAGATCCTCAATCAAATGCGCCACGTCGGAGCCTGCCATTTGGGTCAGCACGGCGGGCAATTCATCGTCATGATGTTCGTGGTGGTGGTGCTCATGCGTGTGCGCGGTTTTTACCGGCTGCTTTAAAACGCCCATTCCAGCCTGTAGCGGCTTATAAAGCGCTGGCTTTAATCTGCCTATTGTAATCTTGGCAGGAATGGAGAGCTTGGCCTGATGATGATCATCATCGTGATCGTGAGTATGTCCATGATGATCATCGTGGTCATGGTCGTGATGCAGCAAGCGGGCCTGCAAATCGGCATCCAGGTTGGTTTGTTTTACCAGCTCCCAAATTTGCTGCTGCAATAGCGGCAGTTTGGCAGGGTCGAGTATTTCCACCTGATAGTATTCATCCACCAGTTGCGTCAATTGCGCCAGCGCCCCGTAAGTATCGGCGGTGGTCATCGGCGGCGTCAGGTGATCGACGACGACGGCATGGGCGCGGCGCTTGGCCTGCGCACCTTCGCCGGGATCGTTGATAATAAAAGGATAAAACAAGGGCAGATCGGCTAACAGCGCATCGGGAAAGCACTGTTCGGACAGGCCCACGCCTTTGCCCGGCAACCATTCCAGCGTGCCGTGTTTGCCCACATGCACGATGGCGTCGGCCTGCCAGTCATCTTTCAGCCAGCGATACAACGCGTAATAATGATGCGTAGGCGGCAAGTCGGGCTGGTGGTAGATCGCGTCGGGATCCATGCCGTAGCCGCGCGGCGGCTGCAACACCACCAGTGCGTTGCCCAATGTGATGCCTGCCAAAGCCAGCTGCCCGTCATGCAGATAGGCTACGCCCGGCGCTACGCCCCATTGTGCGGTCATTTTTTCCTGCATTTCGGCAGGTAGATCGGCAAACCATTCGGCATACTGCACCGTGGAAACGCGGCCCACGGCGTTCACCAACTGTTCGCTGGTTAAATAAGTGTTGTCGTAAGCGCAACGGTCTATCAATTCGTGAATCAGCGCCGTGCCGTCTGCAGGCAGGTTAGCGATATTGTAACCTTCGGCCTGCATGGCTTGCAGTATGCGCATCAGCGATACCGGGGCATCCAGGCCGACTGCGTTGCCTATTTGCGAGGCTTTGCTGTTGGAATTGGTAAACACAAAAGCAATGCGTTTGTCGGCATTGTTCAGCCGTTTAAGCCGTGCGTAGCGCCAGGCTATACCTGCAATACGCGCGACCCGATCCGGTAGCGGGTCGTATTCGATCAACTCATGGGCCGGGCCGTAGGCTTGCGCCTTGAACGACATCGGCACGGTGATAATGCGCCCGTCGAATTCCGGTAGAACGACATTCATGGCGGCATCCAGCGGATTCAGTCCGCGTGTGGACAAGCGCCATTGCGCCTGGGCCATGCCGCTGGTAATTGCCTGCAACACCGGCACGTTCAATTGCTCCAGCACCGACACCGACCAGCCTGCGGGCGTAGGGCCGCCGGGCGTAATCTCGCCCATAGCGAAGGCCGTGGTGTTGATCAATACATCGATATGCGCGCCTGATGGGCCGTAAAAATAGCGCAATGCCGTGGGCAAGGCCGTGCCGTTATCGCCGCCCGCCCGCAACGACGCAGTAAAAACCGGCAATACATTCATGCCGCGTTTTTCCAGCGCGGTGATCAACGCGTCGATAAAGCGGGTATTGCCGCTCATCCAATGGGCGCGGTAAAAAACGATGCCGATGGCAGGGCGCTCCGCAATGCGGATATTCAGCCAATCAGCCACATCGGCATCGGGCGGTAAATCGGGGTGATAAATGCCGTGTTCCGGCAATGCCATTGCAGGCTCATGGCCTAAACCGGTCAATAAAAAATGATCGGAAAGATAGCGCAATAGTTGCGCCATGTTGACGCTGCCGCCGGCCTGAAAATAGGTGAGCGTTTGGTGCAACACATCCACAGAAACAGTGGATGCCGCCGCCAATTCAGGATCGGGTTCGCCGACGCCGCTAATGACGACTAAATGTTGCCCGTGATTCTGCGCCTGTTGTCGCAGCTCGGCAAAACCGGGTACGCCGCCCAAGCTGCCCAATACCCGCAACACGATGATGCGGGCCGTCGCCAGTTGAGTTGACAGTAACTCGGACATTTGCGTTTCGTTTTCCAGCGCCTGTAGGTTAATGCCTGTGACTTCTGCAAAATCGTCCGGCAATTGCGCCAGGGCGCTGTGCAGCACGGTTAAATCGTTGGGCGCGTGGGTCAGTAAGGCTATAGCTGCGCTCATGGGGTTAAGTTCAAAACATCACCCGTACCCAGGCGATGGATGACGTGCTCGCTGACCTCGTTGCCGTCTTGCAGATGTTCCGCCACGATACGCTCCAGCACCGATTCATCGGCGCAACGATACCAGACACCTTCGGGATAAACGACCATGATCGGGCCGTTTTTGCAGACGGCGAAGCAGTTGGAACGGGTGCGTTTTACCTTCAAGCCAGGGTGGCTATCGAT
The DNA here is from genome assembly GCA_003158415.1 of Methylobacter sp. Lineage (GTDB taxonomy): Bacteria > Pseudomonadota > Gammaproteobacteria > Methylococcales > Methylomonadaceae > Methylobacter_C. The sequence goes on along the minus strand of PMJA01000029.1, from coordinate 6,135 downwards.
TTTTTGACCGAGCTTTTGAAACATCAGTTCAGATTGCTTGCCGCCTTCCGTGCAACGCGGGCCGTTGCACATCAACACATGTTTAGTATGGGTGCGCATTATGTCTTAACAGCCGGGTTTTTACTGGAGAACAATCCCATTAATCCGCCCAGCGCCAGCCAAAATACCGCGTTGGCAAATGCTGTCGCCGCGATAAACGTATTGGTCAATTCAACAGGCGCTACGCTGCTATGCAGGTCGGGTTGCGGGGCGCCGATGGTGTGGGGCGAAATCAGCAATACGATGCCGAACAATTTATTGAGCTTGGTTTTAGCAAAAAACAGCAGCCACAATCCGACGGCGGTATCAAAAACTGTCATCAGCCACCACAGCTGTCTGGCGTTTAAATTGGCGGCCTCGGTGCCGGGAATTTCCGGCGGCAAGCCTAACGAAGGCGCGACAAAGAAGATGCCATAGCCTGCCAACCCCCACAACAAGCCGTTACGCCAACCGCCGATGCCGCCACGCAGCGTACTTGCGGCGCCCAGCAGCAGCGCAAAACCGACGGCCAGACTGATATTGGCTAGTGCCGTAAAAAACGTGCGCTCCCAGCCATTTTGGGGTTGCCAGGATTCGGCTTCATTTGCGTGTGTTTGACCGTCGGCATGGCTATGATTAATAGCTGCATGTTGTTCATACACTTCCGCCTGTAGCAAGGTAGGGATCACCTGAAGTTGCTGGACAGCGGTCAACAACAAGCCCGCCCAGAGTCCCGCCCAAAGGGCCGAGACTATAATCATTTTGAGATTAGACATCAGCTGATTCCCAAGTAAGAACATACCTATCAAGAATTTGAGCCATAAAAAAACATAATTCTTTGGGTCTATTCATTATTGGAAATCGCTTAAATTCAATGACAAGGAAAGCTGGCGGAATGACGACCGTCATGCGTAGCATTATGCAACTGAGACGTTTCGGCAAAGCCCGCGCCATAAATTAGCGCCAAGCCCAATGCAGCCGCCAGCAGGCTGGGTAAAATTCTATTCTTTAACGCATCGGAACGGGATAGCACAGCGACGTTATTGATTAATAAGGGGGCTGAAGACATGGTTCTTAACTCCTGAGTGAGATAACAATAAATAACACGACAGATTGAAAGTCTGCAAGCGCAGAGCTTCGCTCTTATTCGTAAATAATTGCGGCGGGAGAGGCAGAAAGACGGACGCAGGAACGGGCTATCCATCTGAACGCCCGCCGCGCACAGTGTGATTATCAGATCAGGCCGGTCTCCGGGCTTACAAGCAGGATAGTGTCCCAAAATTTGCGCCTTCCCATGCTTAACACAGTGGCTTATGCAAACCGTTTACTTGTTTACCGTTGCGGGGGCAGCGCAGGCTTTGTAGGCTTACAGCCAACTTACCCGCTTCCCGTTTCAATTCTAAGGACAGAGCGCCTTCGAATACCTGATGCGAGTTTTACGAGGCGCTAGTATAGAGCATTGAATAAAAAACTGGCAAGGCCGGTTATTCGAAACAAGGCGATTGTTTTAGATTAAGGGACTGAATCGGTACTATTTTACGACTGAGAATTGGGTTGGAAACAAGGCTCATCCAGTTCCTCTCTCCCCCTTTAATGCCTGTCCCAGTTTCAATCCACTGTTTTGAGATTATATTTTCGCACCCGGTAGCGCAGTGTTTCTCGGGTTGCGCCCAGCGCCCTGGCGGCGGCGGTCAGATTATTATCGGCGCGCTCCAATGCGGTTTTAATGATAAACCTATCCATATCATCCAGCGCCATACTGCCGTCTAAAGGCAAATAAATACCCCGGTCATCGGCTTCCGCTTGGGTATTTATGCGGCCCTGTTCCGATGCGTCTGTTTGGGAATGTTGTCCGGGCAATTGCAGCCATTGGCCTGGAAAAGTTGCGCCGTCAGAAAATAATACGCAGCGTTCAATGACATTGCGTAACTCCCTGACATTGCCCGGCCAGTAATGCGCTTTAAGTTTATTCCACACGTCATCGGGTACGTCTTTAACCCGCCGTCCGGCTTTGGCGTTGTATTCGGCCACAAATAACGGCACCAGTTCATCCAAGTCTTCAACGGCTTCGCGCAACGGCGGCAGAATCACCTTGAATACGCTTAAGCGATGATATAAATCAGTGCGAAAACTCCCATCCTGAGCCATTTTTTCGAGGTCACGGTTGCTGGCGGCGACTATCTGCACATCGACGCTGATTTCCTTTTCCCCGCCCAAGCGGCGTACTTTGTGGTCTTCGATGGCTTTAAGCAGTTTGGCCTGCAAATCCAGCGGCATTTCACCGATTTCATCCATAAACAGCGTGCCGCCGTCGGCCTGTTCAAGCAAACCGCGATGGCGTCCGGCGGCGCCGGTAAAGGCACCGGGTTCATGGCCGAATAGTTCCGATTCCAGCAATTCCCTCGGCAATGCGGCGCAGTTGACTTCAATCATCGGCTGTTGGGCGCGGGGGCCGCCGTAGTGCAAAATATGCGCCGCTAAACCTTTGCCCGTGCCGCTTTCGCCGCCGATAATCAAGGCGCTAAACGGCACTTGCGTCAGTCTCGCCAATAACTGCCGTATGCCTTGTGCTTGCTGACTGGATCCAACATAAGCTTCCGGCGAGTAACGCCGATGACTTTGCTTGGTTTGGTCGATAACTCGGCGTTGTATAGATGCACTACGCGCAGCGCTGGTGACGACCAAGTCGAGACGCTCCAAATCGCAGGGTTTTTCCAGAAAATCATAAGCGCCCAGCCTCAAAGCCCTGACCGAATCGGGGACGCTGCCGTAACCGGTTAAAAACAGCCATTCGGCATAATTGACCTGTTTTTTCATCGCTTCCATAAAATCCAGGGCGTTACCGTCCGGTAAATTCATGTCGGAAAGAATCAGCAGCGGCTCTATGCGTTTTTTAAGCAGCAAGGTCTTGGCTTCAGCTAGGGTGTCGGCCAACACCACCTCCCAGCCGTGTGCCCGGTAGTGGCGTGATAACTCGGATCCTAACAGATTTTCATCTTCGATGATGAGCAGTGTTTCTATCATGATTTACCTTTAATTAGACATTCTTTGGGCAACAAGACCGTTACGCATGCGCCGTTAGGTTGTTGATTGCCAAGCTTTATTGCGCCGCCGCTGTCTTTGACAAAACGCTGCACCATGGCCAGGCCCAAACCGGTGCCGCGCGCGCGACTGGTGCGGAACGGGCGTATGCCGTAGCTCAGCATGTCTTGAGAAAATCCGGGGCCGTTGTCGTATACATCGATACGTAAGCCCTGGTGATTGGTGCGCGCCTTGATACAGATTAAGCCTGTGCCGTTATCCAGGGCATCGGCGGCATTCAGTATCAAATTCAACAACGCCTGGCGTATGCCGCTCTCGGGCAAGTGTACCGGTAATGCGTCCGGTGTGTCACTCGTCAGCGTTATGCTCTCGGCGATCTGGTAACGGGTCAAAGCCAGCAAGTCCCGAATGAGCAGAGCCATATCAAAATCGGTAGACACTTCCGGCGTATGGCGGCTTTGGTTGAGCATATCGTTGAGCAATCGCGCCAGGCGTTTCAGCTCGTTACTGATCAGATCCATACGTTCGCACTGGTTCTGATCGTTAATTTCACGACGTAAATTGTTGAACGCCATTTGAATTCCGGCCAGCGGGTTACGGATTTCGTGAGCGAGTTCAGCGGCAACTTCGCCTATGGCCGCCAAACGTTCGGCCCGAGCCAAGCTGTATTGTTGTTCCAGCAAGGCTTGCGTAGCTAAGCGGACTTCCCGTTGCAATGATTGCGCATACAAGCGCTTGGCTTCTTCCAGTTCGGCCAAATGGATGACCATTTCGTTATAGCTGTTAAAAACCGGAAACAGTAACGGATCCAGATGGTCTGTGGTGATAGGCGTATAGTTTTCTTCCGTCAAGCGTTCCAGCAATTGCCTCAGGTCATTAAGCGGATGCAATATCCGATGGTACAAAAACAGCAGCGCCCCCAATAATATCAAGGCAAAAGTGATGGACGCGATATACAGTTCGGTTTGAGTATCAAGATTGATGTCCTCCAATAATTTTTCCCGCCGCAAGCCTTCTTCATCAAGGGTATGAGCCATGACTTCAAGAGCCTGTACCAGCCGGGCGTTTTTCTCAGCCTTGTTCAGCTTGCTTATATCCGCCAGCAGATTAGCGACCGTTTCCAGGCTTTTTCTTGTAGAGTCCGATAAATATTGGGTATCGGCCATTAAAGCCTTCATTTCAGCCAGGGTTTTAGTTAACACCGCAGGCTTGGAAACGGGAACGGTTTCGGTGACATAACCCATCAACGATTGCTGTAAGCCCACAGATACATTTTGTATGCGATGGGAATAGCTCACATAAGATAAAACCGTTTCAAAATGGTGCAGATTGCGCCAAATCATACCGCCCAGTATGGTAAGGGCCAGCAGCAACAACCCTAAAAATGCCAGGGCTCGGAGTTTGGCGGGATGGTAAAAAATTGGACTCATGGTGTCTCTTATATACAGTTAGCCTGCATTCGGTACATGTAACGGTGGCGGACAATGGTATTGATTTTTGGCCTTATGAACAATTTGGCTATCGCTTTGATAACGGGGCATCTGGTCGGGTAACGGGGGTTTTCAACCAAATATGTTGGTTGATTTAAACAATGCCATTATCGAATTTCTCAGTCTTCATCCTCTTAGCCGCTAGACAGACGGTTATTATAGTGTACGTTCTATGCAATATCTTCGCTGATAAATATTAGATTATTTTATTTTATCAGTATGTTGTAAATATTCCGAGTGAATCACTAGGCATTTATTTGGCACTTATGCACTATCTGGCGCGTTTCGTGCATTAGCTAAACTTATCAATTCATATATGGGTTCGTTAAAAACGTACCTTTAAATAATAACAACGCCGAGGTTAAAAGATAACAACATGGCTTATCGTGACATTACCCAACTGATTTTGGAAGACTCCAATGAAACAGTCCAAAATTTTGAGTTTGACCTGGATGCGGTTATAGAACATATCGCGCATTGGTTGCCAGCCCAAGGGCCGATCAAGGATTTTATACACCACAATACCTTGCACGCCGTCCAGCACCACCCTTTTCATGAAGGTGTAGCTACCGCTGCAAAAATGTTCGGGGCGCGTAGCTATTTGCCTTTGGCTGATTATCAGGGCATGCACCGGGAAGGCAGGATCAAGAGCGCCGCCATTAATTGGGCCATCGAACATTCGGGATGCCCAAAGCAACAGCACGAAAAGCTGCTCAAAAACTTGTTCGAACAAGATCCCGGAGGACATTATCCACCGGTTTCTCTGGCCAATCACGGCATACGCAATGCCTGGCTGACCCAGCTGGAAGTCGATTTGAATACGCAAGTGCATCCGGTATTATTCCGGCTGCTGAGCAATTTTCTCGACCAGGGCATTAGCCGTTGGAGCCTGCCTAAAGACGGCGAACATTTCTGGGCTTGCATTGTGCGTTTGGCGAACAACAGTTTGTTGCCGCTGTACCCGTTAAATGAACCGCTAGTTCATGAATTGTTGGCTAAAAACCCGGATCATGTTATTCAAGTCTGCTTGAAAAAAATAGTCGGCGATGAACAGCTTTACGAACAATATTTGCTGGAAATGCTATTGGCTCATCCCGGCTGGTCCGGTATGGTGCATGTCATTGAACAAAATCCGAAAGCGCTGCTTGCTCGTCGCGAAATTTCGCTCAAGGAATTGATAGCGGTGGAACTGGCGCTGGAACTGGCGTTTTTGCATAACAGAAAAGGTTATGAATTTCCCTGCATTGCTGCTGTGCCTCATCCAGAAGGTACGCCGCTGCTCAAGGAGGGTGCGTTGAGTCCTAAAATTCCGTTGCGCCTGAGAGTCTGGCACGAAGCGATGGAATGGTCGTTACACAGCGAATTGTTGTTGGCGCTGAGACCGAATGCGCTGACCGGTGTCGCTACGGCGGATCAACCCCTACCTGAAGCCCAGGCGCTGTTTTGTATCGACGACCGCGAATGTTCGTTAAGGCGGCATTTGGAAGAAATAAATCCAGCCTTGGAAACCTTCGGCGCCGCCGGATTTTTCGGCATCGATTTTTTCTATCAAGGCCTGGATGATGCTTATCCGGTCGCCCAATGC